>JALYXI010000474.1 GCA_030947245.1 Acidobacteriota bacterium | reverse complement strand
GTACTACGAGACGGCCTCTGGTGGGCAGCTTGCGGAGATGGATGCGGGAACTCTTGTAGGAGCAATGTTCGCTCCACATGACGCTAAAGATACCGAGTTCGGTATAGTTCGGTTCGCGGCCCAACAGGCTGACGATTTTCCGGTATTCCGCATCCGTGAGCTGGTGCGAAGCGATGAGTTCGGGCGTAATGACAGACATTCAGGCGTGAACAAGCGTGGAAAGAAGCGATCCAAGAATGGCGCGGCCATCGACCGATCCCATGGCCGGATCACAGGCGCGCTCCGGATGGGGCATCATGCCCATGACATTGCGGCGCTCGTTCAAGATTCCGGCGATCGCGCGCATGGACCCGTTCGGGTTCTCCGCGTAGCGGAACACGACGCGATCTTCCGCTTCCAACCGGTCGAGAGTGCGCTCGTCCGCATAGTAGCAACCCTCGCCGTGCGCGACTGGCATCCGCAATGTTTGGCCGCGCGCCAGACCACGTGTGAACGGGCTGTCCGTGGTCTGTGTGACCAGTTCCACTTCGCGGCAGACGTACCGCAGGCCCTTGTTCCGCACCAGCGCGCCCGGCAGAAGGTGCGCTTCCGTCAGAATCTGGAAGCCATTGCAGATACCCATCACCGGGCCGCCCTCCGCTGCGAACTTTCGAATCGCGTTCATAACGGGCGAGAACCGTGCAATGGCGCCGCAGCGCAGGTAGTCTCCGTAGGAGAATCCGCCCGGCAGAATCACTGCATCCACCTTGCCTAAACTGGAGGAACTGTGCCAGATGTATTCGGCCTTGCCGCCTAGGTTGTGGTTGACCGCGTACCACGCATCGTGATCGCAATTGCTTCCGGGGAAAACGATAACTCCGACATGCATGTGGGAGTTTCTAGTTTAGCGGTTTCAGTTTAAGACTGGCGTTCCTTCCAGGCTCAGGATGCGATTCCGGAACGCGTACTGAACCAAGTGCGCTTTATTGTGAATGTTCAGCTTGCGCATCAGGTTTACTTTGTGGGCATCCACCGTTTTTGAGCTCAGGAAAAGTAGACCCGCAATCTGGCGGACGGAATGCCCTTCCGCTGTCATCCGGAGCACTTCCAGC
Source organism: Acidobacteriota bacterium (assembly GCA_030947245.1). Classification (GTDB taxonomy): domain Bacteria; phylum Acidobacteriota; class Terriglobia; order Bryobacterales; family Bryobacteraceae; genus JALYXI01. Next base: position 17,570 of record JALYXI010000474.1, on the reverse strand, counting down.
TCTCTCCGTGTCAGCCCGTTAGGTTCCGGAGGCCGCGCTGTGCCCTGTCCCGCGCGGTACACGTCGGCGTCCTGAAGGATGAAATCCGCGTGGTCCAGGTGCGCCACAAATTCCACTGCTTGCTGATCCTGAAGAACCGCCTTGGCGTGCTGCTGTTCACCCAACATGAAAATCCGTATATTCGTCATCAGTTTCCGTCCTGGCCATACATCGGTGGAAACGGTCTTTCCCTTTACATGTGGTGAGATAGAAATTTGCAAACGCTTCGCGCTTACCTGATCATCGCGCCGCTGGTGATCCTGCTTACAGCCGCCATGGGGACCACCTCGCTACTGGCCTCGCTGTTGCGGGTTCGGGAAAATCGGCTTCATGAAATCGCCCAGTTCTGGGCACGGCTGCTGCTTCGCTTCAGTTCTATCCACACGGAACTGGAGGGTCTGGACCGGCTGGACCCCAAGGAAAGTTACGTGATTGTGGCGAACCACGCAAGCTATATGGATACCCCGGTTCTGATGGCAACGCTGCCGCTCCAATTTCGATTCCTGGCGAAAGCGGAACTCTTCCGCATTCCGTTTATTGGAACTCATCTGGGGCGGGCCGGACACTTTCCGGTAGAGCGCGGCAATGTACGGGCTTCTCTGAAAAGCATGTCCGAGGCGGCAAGGGCGATCCGGGAGCGCCATGTTTCCGTGTTGATTTTCCCCGAAGGCGGCCGTTCCGAAGACAAGCTGCGCGAATTTAAGGAGGGCGCCGCCTATATCGCGATCAAGTCCGGCGTTCCCATAGTGGCGATTGCGCTCGTGGGGACCCGGGCAGTCCTTCCCATGCATTCCAAACGAGTGCGGCCCGGGCTGGTGCGGGTGTTGATCAGCCGTCCCATTGAAACCGCGGGCATGACTCTGAACGACCGCAATTGGCTGAGCGATCAACTTTACCGGGAAGTGGCGGAGATGACAGGGGAAAAATTGGACTCGAACGCGGCCGGAACAGTGGCATGATAGCCTTTTCGTGATGAGTTCCCGGACGGTGTACCAGGTGCTCCGCGATACCGCAGGCAAGCATGCGGAGCGCGAAGCTCTTAGGCAACCCATCCCCGGCGCAGTAGAGAAGAAATACCGGACCTGGACGTGGAACCAGTATCTTTCGGCCGTCCGGGAGATTGCGGCGGGATTGCACGCGCTAGGAATAGAAAAGGGCGAGGTGGTTGCGATCAACTCCGATACCCGCGCGGAGTTTTACTTGGCCGATCTGGGAATCATGACCAACGGTTCAGTGGCCGCGGCTCTCTATTCCAGCTATCCGGCAGCCGATCTGATTCGCACCGTTGCGAAGAGCACGGCTAAAGCGCTGTTTCTCGAAACACCGAAGATGTTCCAGGCACTTCGCCAAGCGCCCGTCGAGCATTTCATTCTGCTGACCGGCGAAGCGGAAGGCGCTTTGACGCTGGAGCAATTGCGCGCGCGCGGGCGGGAGGCTCTCGCCTGCGCGCCTGAACTCGCCGAACGCTTTGAGAGCGGGATTTCGCCTGAAGATAACGCCATCCTTTACCTGACTTCCGGGGCAACCGGTGAACCGAAAATGGTGATGGTGAAGCATGGCGCCATCGTCCGGAACATTGAGATGGGCCACGCGGTGCTGCCCGCAGGTCCGGAGGACATGACGATTGCGTTTCTGCCCTCGGCCCATATTACGCAGCGGATCGTAATGGAACTGCTGCCGATGGAATGTGGCGTTCCGGTGACCTTCTCGGAGAGTCTGCTGCGGCTCCCGCAGGAGATGAAGGCGGTGCGCCCCACCTTCTTTGTGGCGCCGCCGCGTTTCTGGGAGCGCATTCACTCCACGATCCGTACCGAGGTGAAGAAGCGTCCGGCTTACGCGCAAAAGATCTTCTTCGCGTCTTTGGGCCTTGGCGTAGCCGCCGCGCGGTACCGCCGCCTGGCCAAGCCGGTTCCTCTGCGCATTCGCCTCCCGTTGCAACTCGCGGATAAGCTTGTCTTCCAAAAGATCCGCGACCGGTTCGGCGGCCGTTTGCGAGTCGCGATCTCAGGCGGCGCGCCGTTGGGAGCGGAACTTGCCGAGTTCTATGAGGCGGTGGGCATGCCACTGGTGGAGGGCTATGGGCTCACGGAGGGCGGCGTGGCGGTTTTCAACCCGATTGGGCGCGCTAAGCCGGGATCCATCGGAAAGCCCCTTCCCGGGGTGCAATTGCAAATCGCGGAGGATGGGGAACTGCTGATCGCGAGCCCCGGACTCTTCTCCCATTACCACGGCGATCTTGCTGCTACGGCCGCCGTGCTGCGCGACGGGTTTCTCCATACGGGCGACGTCGGCCGGATCGATGAAGAAGGCTACGTGTACATCACCGGGCGGAAGAAAGAGCTGATTGTCTTCTCCAATGGCAAAAAGGTCTTTCCTTCGCGGATAGAAGGGCTGTTCAAGCTGGAACCGCTGATCAGCCAGGTGGTGCTGGTGGGCGATCGTTTGCCGCACCTGACGGCATTGTTCACGGTAAATCCCGCTGCCGCGGAAACGCTGCCGGGAATGGACGCGTTCCAGGGCAAACCGCTTTCTGAGATTGCCACTGCTCCAGCGCTTCTGGCCGAAGTGCAGCGGATTGTCGCCCAGGTGAACCGGCAGGTGGCGGATTTCGAAAAGATTCGCAAGTTCCGCGTCCTGCCGCGCGATTTCACCATTGAAGCGGGCGAGATGACGGCCACCATGAAGGTGCGGCGGCAGAATGTGCTGGCGAACTTCGCGGAAGATGTGGACGCCCTCTATGCGGGCAAGAGCGGCGATTCTGAAGCTTAAGGCAGGTCCACAACGTACACCTGCGTCACTCCCGTCCGGTCGCTCGCGAAGGTGACGCGCTTTTCGTCCGCCGAGTAGGCGGGATGCGGATGCGTCCACTGCGGGCCATAGACGGTGTCCGACGCCACTTCCATCCAACTGAGTGCTTCTGATTTCGCGGCGCTTTGCGCGGCGGCGAAATCAGCCGGAAGCGCATAAGTAGCCTTGCGCCACTGCGAGCCTTGATTGCTCGATTGCGGGAGACACACCGGCGTGTGGCGGCCCGTGGCCACGTCGATGCGGAACAGGCCCAAGTCAGGATGATTGGTGTCGCACAAAACCTCGGTTCCCGCGCGGTTGGGGGAAATATGCCAAGCGTTGAAAGAGGTGATCGAACGGATCTCGCGCGTGGTCCAATCCATCCGTCGGAGAGCATACGGCCAGACAGTGAAAACCAAGTCGCCCGTCTGCCCCAGGAAGGTCTCGTGAACGACAAACTCGTCGTCTCCGTTTTCGTACAGGCATTCGAGACCGGAGCCGTCGCGGCGGACGCGGAACATCCGGGGCGCGGGGTCGGCGGCAAATTCAATCCACTCCGGTTCCAGCGGATGAAACTGCGGGTGGATGACGGTGCGGGGAAACGGGATGTGATGCGCGCAGCCGCTGCTGAGCTGAAGAACCAGCAAACCCGCCTGCGAACCTGCCTTCATTGCGGTGACTACCCAATCGCCCGAAGAATCGAGCGAGCATTCACCGAGTTGCGCGCCGGGCTGGTGAAACAACGTTTCTCCCCCAGTGCCAGTGAGCGGGACGGATCGAATCGATCCGCCTACCACGTAGAGGATACGGCGTTGATCGGGATGAAGCACGGCCGAGTAGGGATGAATCGCGTCCCCGCCTGTGAGTTGGCGGATCTCGCCATCGGGGTAGTCCAGAACGAATAGCTGGGCGGCTCCGGTGCGGTAGGACGTGAAGAAGAGCTGCCGCCCGTCGCCGGTAAAGGAACTTTGGAGGAAGTAAGCCGGATGGGAGATTGCTTCAGCGGCCGTGAGTTGATGGATCGTGATCCCGGTAGCGGGATCCGGGTAAGTGGAATGCTCGCTCGGGAAGCGCGGTAGTTTCAGAAAGCGGCTATCCTTTCGCTTTCCGAAGCTCTTCCACTAAGGCTGGTACCACTTCGAACAGGTCGCCCACGATTCCATAGTCGGCCACTTCGAAAATAGGAGCTTCCGGATCCCGATTCACCGCGACGATTGTCTTCGAACCTTTCATGCCCACCAGATGCTGAATTGCTCCGGAGATGCCGATGGCGAAGTAAATCTTCGGCGCCACAGTCTGGCCGGAACTACCGACCTGCCGCTCCATAGGCAGCCATCCGCTGTCGCAAATAGGGCGGGAAGCAGCCAGTTCCGCGCCCAGAACTTCCACCAGAGTTTCGATAAGAGGCAGATTATCCGCTTCTTTGATGCCGCGGCCAACCGAAACGATGATGTCTGCCGCGCTTAGATCCACCGCGCGGGCAGCCTCCCGGAATCGCTCCAGGGGACGGGTCCGGATCTGATCGGCTTTCAGCTCCGGCGTAAAGGCGGAAACCGGCGCCGTGCCCGGCACAGTTTGGTCCGCCCGCCAAGCGCCCGCCTGAAGCGACGCAAAGCATGGCGGTTCACCGGTGAACCGCACATCCGCATTCATTTTGCCCTGGAACAACTGGCGCACGAAGCGTGGTTGACCGCCGCCGGCTTCGAAAGCGATCACGTCGCTGATCAACACGCGGCGCATGGCTGTGGCAAGCTTCGGGGCGAAGTCCCGCACCTGATACGTGTGGGGAAAGAAAACCATTGTGGGGCGGATCCGCTCGATCAGCTGCCGTAGCGCGGCCGTGTATGCATCGGGAGTGTAATGCGCAAGCAGTTCGTGCTGCACCGCGTGAACCTGCTCCAGTTGGTAATTGGCAAGTTCCGGCGCAAGAGTTCCCACTTCGCCGCCCAGAACGGCCGCGTGGACCGGCAGGCCCGCCGCCAAGCCATACTGCTGGGCCGCCGCGAGCGTCTCGAAAGACATGCGGTTCCAAACCCCATCCTGTTGCTCCAAGACAGCCAGAACGCTCAAAGTACCCTCGCTTCGAACTTCAGCTTTTCCACAAGCTTCGCGGCGGATTCTTTGGCCGGGCCATCGAAAATCCGGGACTGCTTGGACCGCTCAGGAAGGTACACGCGCTCAATGGCAAACGAGTTGGCGCCGGAAGCGGGATTTTGCGGAACGAACTGCCGCACCTCCTTGGTTTTGGCTTTTTTGATGCCCATCAGGGTGGCGTACCGCAGCCGGTTACTTCCCGATTGCATCGTAAGCAGCGCCGGAAGCGAGGTTTCCACGTGCTGGAAGTATCCGTTCTCCAGTTCCCGTTTCAACTTCAACGCCGATCCCGCGACCTCCACCTGCATGATGATGGTGGCATGCGGCAGGCCAAGCAATTCGGCCAGAATAACGCCGGTTTGGCCGTAACCGAAGTCCTCCGACTGAAGGCCTGTGAGAATCAGATCCGGGTTTTCGCCTTCGAGCGCCTGCGCAAGCACTTCGGCGGCGCGCAGCGGGTCCGCCCCGCTCCTTTCCTCCTGCAGGATATGGATGGCGCGGTCGGCGCCTTTGGCCAGGGCTTCCCGAATCGTGCTGCTCACGCGTTCGGGCCCTGCTGAAACCACCACCACCTCGCCACCGTGCGCTTCCTTCAGCCGCAGCGCTTCTTCCAGTGCATAGGCATCCGGTTCGTTGATCTCAAAATTAAGATCGGTGTCCTCAATCCAGGTACCCTGCGGATTCACGCGCAGTTGGGAATCGCGCGCGGGAACCTGCTTCACGGTCACCACGATCTTCATGAGATTTTCTGTTTACCCCCGGAATTTACGAAATACCAGAGCACCGTTGGTGCCGCCGAACCCGAAGGAGTTCGAGAGCGCATTCTCAATCTTCATCGGCTGCGCCTGATTCGGGATATAGTTCAGATCGCAATCCGGATCCGGATTCTCGTAATTAATAGTGGGGGGCGCCACTTGGTCGCGAATGGAAAGAACCGTGATTCCCGCTTCCAGGCCGCCTGCTCCACCGAGCAGATGCCCGGTCATGGATTTGGTGGAACTGATGGCCATCTTATAGGCGTAATCGCCGAAGCACTGCTTGATGGCTACGGTTTCATTGGCATCGCCGAGGGGCGTGGAAGTGCTGTGCGCGTTCAGGTAATCGATCTGATCCGGAGCGATTTTTGCGTCTCGAAGCGCGTTTCGCATGACGCGGAATGCGCCGTCCGGGTCTGGGGCCGTCATGTGAAAAGCGTCGCCGCTCATTCCGTAACCCACCAGTTCAGCCAGGATGGGAGCCCCGCGCTTCTTTGCAAACTCCAACTCTTCAAGAACCAGTATGCCGGCGCCTTCGCCGACGACGAAACCGTCACGATCGCGATCCCAGGGGCGGCAGGCCCGGGACGGCTCGTCATTGCGCGTCGATAAAGCGCGCATCGCCGCAAATCCGCCGATCCCCAATGGAGTAATGCACGCTTCGGAGCCGCCGCAGATCATGGCATCCGCATCCCCGTACTGAATGATGCGGTAAGAATCGCCAATGGAATGAGCGCTGGTGGTGCAGGCGGTAGCTGTGGCCGAGTTCGGGCCTTTTGCTCCGGTCCGGATCGATACCTGTCCGGAGGCGAGGTTTACGATCGTCGCCGGTATGAAGAAAGGCGAGATGCGGCGCGGCCCATGCTCCAGATAAGTGCGGTGCTCCCGCTCAATGACGTCAAATCCGCCGATTCCGCTTCCAATGTAGACTCCGACATTTTCGGCGATCTCGGGGGTGACCTTCAGACCGGAAGACTGGAGCGCGTAATCCGCCGCGGCGATGGCAAACTGAATGAAGCGCCCCATCTTCTTGATTTCTTTCTTATCGATAAATTGATGGGGGTCGAAGTTCCGGACCTCGCCCGCGATGGTGCAGGCGAAGCCGGTTGTATCGAAATGCGTGATCTGCTGAATACCGCTTCGGGACGCAAGGATGGATTGCCACGTTTCCTCCGTTCCGTTCCCCACCGAAGTCAGCAGACCGGCGCCGGTGACCACTACTCTGCGAGAAATAACTGACTCCTTACCCTGTGATCGCCCGGACTACTTTTTGGCGGACTTGGCTTCGATGTAGTCGACCGCGTCTTTTACTGTCGCGATCTTTTCCGCGTCTTCATCTGGAATTTCCAGTTCGAAAGCTTCTTCGAAGGCCATAACAAGTTCCACGATGTCCAGCGAATCGGCGCCCAGATCGTCGACAAACGAGGCGTTATTGTCCACCTGACTCTCATCCACCCCGAGCTGTTCGACAATGATCTGCTTTACCTTTTGCTCCACTGTTGCCATGCTTCCTCCCCCGTCCGAACGGGATATCTCAAAATATGAATCCGAACTTTCGATTCTAGCGATGACCGAACAGGAAGCGCAACCCTGCGGGACAACCGGGGACGAGGTTTGCACGGCATGTTCTACAATGGGGTGGATGGAACGCCGCTCTTTCCTTGCCCTCCCGGCAGCCGCGCTGATGCAGCAAGCGGCGCGGGCCCAGGCGCCCATACGGGTTCTGGTGAATGAGGTTATTGTTCCCGTAACCGTCACGGACGATAAAGGCCGGTTCATTTCCAATCTGGACAAAGGCGATTTTCATATCTTCGACGAGGGAAAAGAACAGAAAATCGATTTCTTTTCGCGCGACCGGAGCCAGCCCGTGGTGGCGGGCTTTCTGCTGGACATGAGCAACGCCATGAAGATCCACTGGAGCAAATACCAGGATGCGGCGACGGAACTGGTGCTGAATCTGCTTCCGGGCGATCCGCGCTTCAATGGATTCCTGATCACCTACGGCAACGAGAAGCCGGAACTCCAGGTGGATACCACATCGGATTCCGAAAAGATGGTGGAAAAGCTCCGCAAGTTGAAACCGGCCGGCGGAGCGGCTTTCTTCGATGCGATTTACATGGCATGCGTTAATCGCAAGCTGGTGAAAGGTGAGCCGTACGAGCCGCGCCGCATTCTCATCGTGATTGGGGACGGGCACGACACCGCCAGCAAGAAGAGCCTCAACGAAGTGCTGGAAATGGCGCAGCGAAACCTGATCACCATTTACGCTATGAGCACGGCGGCGTTCGGGTTCGCCAACGAAGGCGAGAAAAACCTGACGCGCCTGACCGAGGAAACCGGCGGCCGGGTGGAGTACCCGTTAAACAACCTATATAAGGACGTTTCGGGCTATCTTTCCACGCCTTCCGATGAAGGCAATTACGCGCTAAAGGTGGGAACCGGCGGATATGCGGCTGAAATCTCAGGCGGCATCTTTCGCGCGGTCACGGATATCACGGGCGAAATCACAACCCAATACATTATTCGCTATACGCCCGATATCCCGGAAGGCTCCGAAAAGAGCTACCGCAGGATCAAAGTCTCGGTCGCGCTTCCGAATGTGAAGATCCGGTACCGCACAGGGTATTACCCGCCCCGAGCCTGAACTCATGCCTGCCGCAGTCCTCAGCTTTCCGTCGCGTGGCGCCACTCAGTTCTGCATTTTGGAACTAGCGCATCCCGGCGAGCCGCGCGTTCCGGTCGGGGTGCTGCTTTTCGATCATGCGGCAGGCAATTTGCAATTCCGGCTGCGGGAAGACTTTCGCGAACTGGACATCACGGAAGAGGACGAGGAATACCTGGAAGCGCTGTCTCTCGACTTCGCCGCGCAGATTCGTGATCGGGGCGGCAAGGCTTTCCTTGAGGGCCTGGAGGATTCCCTTTCCAATTTCCTGCTGATTTCCTCGCGCGAACCGGCATCCGGCGCGTCCGTCGACAGCTTGTACGAACGTTATATCGATACGAAGGTGCGCCCTTTTGTGACGCACCTTCCGGTCTATACGCTGCAGGCCGCGGCAACGCGGTTCGGTGAAGATAATGAGGTGGAAGCGGCAGGCTGGCGGCGGGTAGACGGCTTGCGCCTGGCCGAGGGAATGTTTATCGCCCGGGTGACCGGCCGCTCCATGGAGCCGCTCATTCCGGACGGCAGCTTCTGCGTGTTTCGTGCCCCCGTGGTGGGTTCACGCCAGGGAAAACGGCTTCTGATTGAGCAGTTCGGAAGTACGGAAACCAGCGCTCGGTATACGGTCAAACGATATACCAGCCAGAAGCAGCGCGTTTCGGAGGACGAGTGGGCGCACGCCGAGATCCGTTTGGAGCCGCTGAACCCGGAATTTTCTTCCTTCACGCTGGAGGACGGCTCCTTCCGCGTGATCGCCGAGTTCGTGGCAGTGCTTCCCGATCCGCAATAGAGCCGGAATGAACGTCGAGAACTTTCGCGCGGCTCTGACCGGCTGGTTCGAACGAGGACACCGCGATCTGCCTTGGCGTCAAACGCGCGATCCATACCGCATTTGGGTTTCTGAGATTATGCTGCAGCAGACCCGCGCCGCCGCCGCCATTCCGTATTACCAGGCTTTCCTGACCCGCTATCCCGATTTTGAAGCGCTGGCCCGCGCTCCGGAAGCTGAAGTTCTAGCAAGCTGGAGCGGTCTTGGTTACTATTCCCGCGCGCGCAATATGCGGAAGGCGGCCGGACGGATGGCGGAAGCAGGGCAATTTCCCCGGACCCATGAGGCCATTCGGGCGCTTCCCGGCGTGGGAACCTACACGGCGGCCGCGGTGGCGAGCATTGCCTATGGGTTGCCACACGCGGTGCTCGATGGCAATGTTCTGCGCGTGATCTCCCGGCTTGCCGCCGATGCGGGCGATATCGGGTCAGCCGGAACCCGCGCCCGATTTCAGAAGTTGGCGGACACTTGGCTGGATGGCGAGCGCCCGGGCGCGTTCAACCAAGCCATGATGGAATTGGGGGCCATTGTTTGCCTGCCGCGCAACCCCCAATGTCTCCTCTGCCCCGTTGCGGAGTTCTGCGTCGCGCGGAAAGCGGGAACTCAAAACCAGTTTCCTGTGAAATTCCGCAAAGACAACAAATATGAAGCTGCGGAAGATCTTCTCTGTGTCGAACGCGCAGGTTCGCTTCTTTTACGGCAGCGTTCGCGCACGGAATCCCGCATGGCGGATTTCTGGGAACTGCCGCAAGTCCATGAGGTGCCGGTGAAGCAGCCGCCGGCCGAACTCGGAACCTTTCACCACACGGTGGTCCAAACCCGTTACACCGTCCGCGTGTACTCGGCTCAATCGCGGACCAGCAAGCCGCCCGCCGGAATGGAATGGATTGCAGCGGAGAAGCGCGAAACGCTTCCTCTCACCACGGTCACCAGGAAGGCACTGGCACTCCGGCGGTCCGCCACTTGATAGAATTTACAGCTTATTTACGGTTCGAGTAATAAACACGCATCCTGGGTTAGCTATTCTAGCCTTATCTTTTCAAATATTATGCCCAAAAATAAGAAAATCTTAATCGCCCAGATGACTTGCGTGTTCAGCGTAATTCCCGCATTGATATGGGCACATGAATACGGGCCCGATCCCTTCCACACCAGCGCGCCCGGGGACAATCCCACTTCGTGCATCGAAGCTCAATGCCACGTGGGAACGTTGAACTCGTTCGGTGGCAATGTCGCGCTTATGATGCCGAACGGCAATACCTATACTCCCGGCCAGACGCAGCGAATCACAGTCACCATTACGGATAGCGCGCAAAAGAGCTGGGGTTTTCAACTCACTGCCCGGCTGGCGAGAGATCCCAAGAATGCGCAAGCCGGCGATTTCAACTCTTTCGACGCAACTACCCAGGTGTTGTGTGCGAACAGCAGCCTGAGATCTACGGCCACGCCGTGTCCTTCCGCCTTCCCGCTTCAGTTCGCGGAACACACCATGGCGGGTTGGTCCAAGAGCAGGGGCAGTGTGGGGAGTTATAGTTACCAGGTCGACTGGACGGCGCCGGCAACCGATGTGGGGGATGTGATGCTGTACGTGGGCGCGAATGCATCGAACAGCACCCTCAACCCCGCCGCAGGCCATATCTACACCGCGAGCCTTAAACTTTCCGCACTGGTAAACAATGGCGCAAAGCCCGCGATTACCAGTTCCGGAGGAGTAGTAAACGGCGCGACCAATCTTCCGTCAGGCATTGCGCCTAATACGTATATCAGCATTTTCGGCTCGAACCTCGCTTCCACGACTCGCGTCTGGGCAGGCTCGGACTTTGGCGCAAGCGGCGCCAAGCTTCCCACTTCGTTAGACGGAACCAGCGTTATGGTCAACGGCAAGCCGGCGTATGTGGAGTACATCAGCCCGACGCAGATCAATGCCATCACGCCGTCCGATTCCGCGGCCGGAAGCGGTGTCACCGTACGGGTATCGCGAAACGACCAGACCAGCGATTCAACCACAATCACGCTCAGTTCCGTAGCGCCGGGCTTCTTCACCTTCGACGGTAAATACGTAGCGGCAGCAGCAACCCGTGCGGGAACCAACGTCTTTATCGGGAAAACCGGCCTTTTCCCGTCCGCCCCCAACCTGACCACGCCGGCCAAGCCGGGCGAAACCATCACTCTTTACGGAACGGGCTTCGGCCCCACCAGCCCGGCGATTGCCGATGGCCTGGTCACCGACAAGATCTACAACCTGAGCCCAACCCCCGTCATCAACATCGGCGGCTCACCTGCGGCAGTCGGATTCGCCGCGCTGACGCCCGGTTTCGCCCAGGTCTACCAATTCAATGTCACCATCCCCGCCAGCGCCCCCGATGGCGACCTGCAAATCTTCGCCCAGGCCAGCGGTGTATCCTCACCCAACACGAACACCTGCTGTTTCGTCACGGTCAAAAAGTAGCGCGTGACTCAAACCTCTATCTCCTTCACTTCTCCGGGGTATGGCGGATTGTCCGTGCCCCCTTTACAGTAGGTTCTGAAACTATGTCAGCCGCGCGACTGGCGCTGGCGACTCTGGCTGTCGCGTCGTCGTTAGCAGCCGGGAAGGACCGTCCGGCTGTCGCGTCGGTCTATTCGTCGGCCACAATTGTAAACGCGGCCACAGGTTTGCCCGGCGGCTTTGCCGCCAACAGCATGGTTTCAGTTTATGGAACGAACCTGTCTTATGACACCGCTGCAGCCCCCGCCGGACAGAATGTTCTTCCCATCAAACTAGCCGGGGTTTCCGTCCTGCTGGGAGGAACGCTTGCCAACCTTTATTACGTCTCTCCGGGACAAGTCAATTTCCTGATTCCCGCGGAATTGGAACCCGGACCGCTTGTCTTGCGCATGGTGCGCGATGGCTTATACGGACCGTCAGTCACCCTGACGCTTACAGAAACAGCTCCCGGCCTCTTCCAACTATCGAGCGACACCGTGATTGCGACACATACGGACGGCTCTCTGTTGAGCGCCGCCGCGCCCGCTTCCCCGGGCGAAGTGGTGATCCTATACGCCGCGGGCCTGGGCCGCACCAGCCCGGACGTACTTTCCGGCCAAGCCTCTTCAGGCGCAATCTCCATTCTGCACCTGAAGGATCTTTCCGTTCTTCTGGACAATGTTGCGGTCGACCGGTCCCTGATTCTGTATGCCGGAATCGCCCCGGGTTTCGCGGGCTTGTACCAGATCAACCTGCGTCTGCCGGCCACTCTGTCCGCAAACCCGGAGATCCGTATCTTCATCGGAGCCCAGAGCAGCCCCTCATTTTTGAAACTGCCCGTCCACTTACAATAGTCAAAGACGATATGCGCGCTCTCCTCTGTGGATTCCTGCTCTGCCCCGCGTTCTTCGCGCAAGACAGCGCCGAGGGAAAGTCTTTTGTAATCGAGACCGGGACCCACATCCCGCTCAGCCTGATCAACAGCGTGAGCACAAAGCACTCCGGCGAAGGCGATCGCGTGTATCTGGAGACGGTTTTCCCGATTCTTGCGAACGGGCGCATCGTGATTCAACCCGGCAGCTTTGTCAGCGGGACCGTCACGGAGGTGAAACGTCCTGGCCGCGTCAAAGGCCGCGGCGAGCTATTCCTCCGGTTCGATTCTCTGACTCTGGCCAACGGCGTGACGCGTGACTTTAAAGCTCGTTTGGGCGGGGTGGATGGCCGCGGGACCGAACAACTGGACCGCAAGGAAGGCAAGGTGATCAGCGAAGGCAGCAAGGGCTCGGATGCCCGGACAGTTGCTGAAACAGCGGCTGCCGGGGCCAGCATCGGCGTGATTGCCGGAGCAGCCGCCAAGAGCGCCGCCATGGGGGCCGGAGTAGGCGCCGCTGCCGGAGCTGCCGCAGGCTTGGCCGGCGTTCTCCTTACCCGCGGACCCGACGCGGTTCTTGCCAAAGGCAGCACCATCGAAATGGTGCTGGACCGGCCACTGATGTTTACTGAATCTGAACTGGCTTCTTCGCCGCAACAGGCCGGTCACTTTTCAGACGGCCCCGGCCCTCTGCCCAGCCAGAAAAGCGGCTCGCGCCTGAGCCGCCGCCCCTTCTAACTTCCCTTTAGCGGTTCATAAATCGCTGGACGAAGTTCGTATCGAAGCGCCCGGCCTGGAAATCCGGATCCGCCAGAATCTTTTTGTGCAGCGGAATAGAAGTGTGGATGCCCTCGACAATAAACATGTCGAGCGCCCGCTGCATCCTCTGGATTGCTTCGGTCCTGTCGCGCCCATGCGTAATCAGCTTGGCAACCAGTGAATCGTAGTAAGGCGGAATCACGCCGTCCGTATAGGCATGAGTGTCCACCCGGACCCCGATTCCGCCCGGCAGATTCAGTCCCGTGATGCGCCCCGGCGAAGGAGTGAAGGTCACGGGATTCTCCGCGTTGATCCGGCACTCAATCGCATGTCCGGTGCTCGTTACCGGCAGGTCGATAATTTGATCGAGCTTTTCGCCCGCCGCAATCCGGATCTGCGCCTTCACCAAGTCGAGCCCGGTCACCATTTCTGTCACCGGATGTTCCACCTGGATCCGGGCATTCACTTCAATAAAATACAGGTGGCCCGTCTCGTCCATCAGAAACTCAACCGTGCCGGCGTTGGTGTAGCCGATCTCTTTCAGCGCGCTGCGAAGGCTGTCGGAAACCTGCTGCCGCATCTCCGGACGCAGCACAGGCGAAGGAGATTCTTCCAGCAGTTTCTGGTGCCGCCGCTGGATGCTGCATTCCCGTTCCCCCAGGATTTCAACATGCCCATGCTGATCCGCAAGCACTTGAAATTCGATATGCCGGGGCGCGCCGATGAACTTCTCCAAGTACATATCGGCGCAACTGAAGGCCGCCCCCGCCTCCGTTTGCGCCTGAGACAACAGCGCGGGCAATTCGCCAGGGGTGTGAACGACGCGCATGCCGCGTCCGCCGCCACCGGCCGACGCCTTCAATATCACCGGATACCCCACGCCCGCCGCCAGTTCCAGCGCTTCGTCCGCGCTTCCCAAAATCCCGGGCGAACCGGGAAGCACAGGCACGCCATGATCCCGCATGATGGCGCGCGCCCGTTCTTTCACTCCCATTTCGCGAATCACGGAAGGGCGCGGCCCGATAAACGTGATGCCCGAAACTTCGCAGACTTCCGCGAACGACGCGTTTTCGCTCAGAAAGCCATAACCGGGGTGAATCGCATCCACGTTTGTAATCTCAGCAGCGCTGATGATGGACGGAATATCCAGGTAGCTGCGCGCGCTTTTCGCCGGACCGATGCAGATTGCCTCATCCGCAAACCGCACCGGCAAGCTGTGCCGGTCGGCTTCTGAATACACGGCCACCGTGGGAATGCCTAAATCTTTACAAGCGCAAATGATGCGTAAAGCGATTTCTCCCCGGTTTGCAATTAGAACTTTCTTAAACGGGGCGGATGGCAAACAGAGCCTCTCCATACTCAACCGGCTGCCCGTTTGGAACCAGCTTGCTTTCGAGAATGCCGGCCACGTCGGCTTCAATCTCGTTCATCAGCTTCATGGATTCAATGATGCAGAGCACTTTCCCGGGCGCGACTTTCTCTCCCACCCGAACGAAAGCCGGGCTGCCCGGGGATGCGCTCTCGTAATAAGTCCCGACGATGGGCGATTTCACCAGCACGGTTCCGGCATCGGGTTGTGGAGTGGTCCCGGCTGCGGGCGCATTTCCAGAACCGGAAGCCGCGCTCACCGCTTTCTGTTCCGGAGGAACTATCGCCGGCGCGGCATGAAACATGGTGACAGGCTGCGCCTGGCCTTCGCCGGGCACGCTCAAACGAATGCGGACGCGGTTATCCCCACGTTGTACTTCGAGCTCAGCCACGCCCGTTTCCGATACCAACTGGATCAGCTCCCGGATCTCGTCTAATGTCATCGCAATCATTTAGGGTACCTCTACAGGACGCGCAATTCCTTGCCGGTCGGAGTCAGCACCTCGCACCCCCGCTCCGTCACCACCACCGTATCCTCAATCCGGATTCCGCCCCAACCTTCCAGATAAATTCCCGGTTCAATGGTAATCGCCATGCCGGCTTCCATGCGAGTCTTGTCCTTCTTTCCGATGCGCGGGTTCTCGTGAATCTCGAGCCCCAGCCCATGTCCTGTGGAATGAACAAATGCGTCGCCCAGGCGGGCTGATTTCAGGACGCGGCGGGCGGCGGCATCGATGGCCCCGCCTGTGGTTCCCGGCCGCACAGCGTCAAGGGCCGCCAGTTGTGCTTCCAGAACAGCCGCGTACAGTTTTTTTACCTTTCCGGGCGGCGTCCCCACGTGAAACATGCGCGACATGTCGCTGGTATAGCCGTTAAGAGTTGCGCCCATGTCTACCAGCACCAGCTGCCCCTGCCCGATCCGCGCCGCCCCGGGCCGGGCATGCGGAAACGCCCCATTCACTCCCGCGGCGACAATCGTTTCAAACGCAGGCCCGTCCGCTCCCAAGCGCCTCATCCGGTACTCGATCAACCCCGCCAAAGCCGATTCGGTCATTCCCGGCTTCACCGCCTTCAGCGCTCGCTCAAATGCAGCCGAGTTGGTCCGGACGGCGGCCCGGATCCGGTCGATTTCCGCCGCGGATTTCACCATGCGAAAGCGTTCCACCACCCCCGTTAGGGGAGTTACGCGGAGCGTTGCCGCCAGAGTTTCATATTGGTCATAACGGATGTTGTTCCGCTCGAAGCCTACCGTGCCCACACGCTTTTTTTTCAGCCATTCGGCAGCGGCGGGAACCAAAGCGCCCTTGGCTATTTTCACTTCGGCGGTAACCTGCCGCGCCGCCTGCAGCGTGTACCTGGGATCCGTAAAGAACACCGAATCCCGCCGCAACAGCACCAACAACCCATTGCTTCCGGTGAATCCGGTCAGATACCGGATGTTCGCCGCGCCGGTCACCAGCAGTGCGTCAACCCCCGCCTCCGCCAGCGAATCCGCTGCCCGCTCCCGCAACGCGAATGTCCGCGCATCACCGGTGCTCTTCCTCATGCCGCCGCCATCGCCAGGGGCAACCGCACGGTGAAGCTGGTCCCCTTGCCCGGCTCGCTTGTGAAATCGATGGTCCCGTCATGCAGTTGCACAATGCGGAACGTCATTGCCAGGCCAATCCCGCTGCCCTGCGGCTTGGTCGTGAAATACAGGTTATAGACGTTGTCCCGCAAGTCGGCCGGAATCCCCTGCCCTGTATCCAAAATCCGAATCTCCCCCATGTCGCCCCGCACTCCCGATTCAATCCGCAAACGGCCCCCTTCAGGCATCGCTTCAATCGCATTCACCACAATGTTCAGCAGCGCTTGTTTCAATAAATCCGAATCCACCGTAACCGCCACCGATTCCGGGCTCTGCTCCACAACCAGTTCGATTCCGGCCGCCTCCGCCTGCGGCCGCGCCAGTTCGGCAATCTCGTCAACAAAACCGGCCAGCGGCGCTTCGGTCAAATCGAGCGCCACCGGACGCGTGAAATCCAAAAACGTCTTCACCACGCGGTCTAATCGCAGGATCTCACTCGAGATCACTTCCATTTGCGGAGCCACGTCGCAATCACCATGGCTCAGCTTCATTTTGGCGAGTTCGACATGCATCAGCATGGCATTCAAGGGATTCTTCACCTCATGCGCGACGCCGCCGGTAAGCTTGCTGATTGCGCTCAACCGGTCCGCGGTTTGCAGTTGCCGCCCAATTTGCCGCGTAGCTTCGGGGTCACGCAGCCGAATCAGCATTCCCGCGGCGCTGGCATCCAAAAACTCCACCGAAAGCAGCGCCAGAAAGATCTTTTCGGAGCCATCGGCATGGTTCAGGGGAACGCGCCGGTTCCGCACGGGCCGGCCGCTCTGGATCGCTTGGGCAAGTAGCAATCCCAGCGAAGTGCCGGGTGGAAATACTTCATTGAGCGGCTGGCCGATCAACTCCGCGCGCGGCTGTGGATGAAAGTGTTCTACCGCCCCGGCCGCGGCAATCAGCCGCCGGTCGCGCCCGAAGATAAATACCGCGTCTTCCAATTCGTCCAGCAGACGTTCGAAGCTTCCTTGCAGGTCCGACGCTTCCAATTGCGCGCCTCGCAAACGGTCGCCCAACAAGCTGACCTTCGATTCGACAATTCCGAACTGGTCCGGTTTCGATTTTCGGGCCGGCACCTGCTGCAGCTCATAGGTGCCCTTCGCCAGCACATCCAGCATGTGGCCCAGCCTTCCCAAAGGGCGGAACGCGATAGCGGAAAAGATCAGCGTCACGAACAGCGATCCCAGAACCGACGCAATCGAAAATACCAGGTGCGTCTGTAATGACGGGCCGATCTCTTCTAAGACCATCGCCGGATCCACTACCAATCGAAGGGTCAGTTGAGGAGCATGAATCTCCGCCAGGTTGCCAGAATACTGGTACACGC
>JALYXI010000460.1 GCA_030947245.1 Acidobacteriota bacterium | reverse complement strand
CCCGCCGAAACACCTTTCGAACGCCCGTTCTGATCCATGCGCGTTCACGCCGCCCGTGGCTTGCGGTTCCGGCTGACTGCCAGCTACGCGCTGTTCTTTACAATGCTGATTTCAGTCTCATCGATTTTGTTCCGGCAATTCCTCTCAAGCAGTCTCGATCAGCAAGTGCACGAAACCCTGACCGAGGAATGGGGCGCGCTAAAGGGATATCTAAGAATCGAGCGCGGACACGATATTTGGTACGTGGACCCACACGAGCCCGATGAAGCTGGAATCAAAGCCCGTCTTCGGCGCTATTACCTGCTTGCCGATTCCTCAGGGACGATCATGGACGAGTCGCCCGAAATGCGGCTGCTCGGGATTGATAGCCCGCAGCAGATCCGGGCCGCCTTCGCTTCTCCGCAGCAGTGGATCGAAAAGAAGGACAGCAAGGGCGTTCCTTACCTGATCCGGGCTGGCCTTATCTTTGATGAAGCCAACGATCAGGCCAGCCCGCAGCGCTATTACGTCGCGATCGGCCGGCCGCTCACCGACAACATAAGGCTGCTTCGAAATTTCACGTGGTTGAGCGCCGGCCTGATCCCGCTGATCATTTGTGCGGGGAGCATTGCAGGATGGGTACTGGCCGGCTACGGCCTTTCTCCCGTTCTCCAGGTGGCCAAGACCGCGCAACGAATTAGCGGATCCAACCTAAGCCTCCGGATTCCGCCGCGAGGTTCCGGCGATGAACTTGATTTTCTGATTGAAACATTCAACCAGATGATTGAACGCCTGGAAACCTCGTTCGTTCAGGTACGCCAGTTTTCGACTGACGTCTCTCACGAACTGAGGACGCCTCTCACAATTCTTCGCGGGCAGTTGGAAGTGGCTCTGATGACAGCGAAGACCAAAGAGCAATACCAGGACGCAATCGTCGATTCACTTCAGGATATTGAACGGCTCAGTCATATCGTGCGCGCGCTCCTGGCACTGTCCCAAGCCGAGACGGGCCAAGTCCTTCTCTCCAAGACGCGATTCGATCTTTCCGAATTGATCGGGGAGCTTGGCGAGCAATTTCAGATTCCGGCCGAAGGCGCGGGTCTCATTCTTACTGTACTCGGGCCGGCTTCCTGTGAGGTGGAGTTGGATCGCATCCAGATTGAGCGCATGCTGTCCAACCTTCTATCCAACGCGATTAAGTTCACTCCCGCGGGAGGAACAGTAAATGTCGAGTGGGCCTGCAATGCGGAAAACGCCTTACTCACAGTGCGCGATACTGGCCGCGGCATCCTTCCAGCGCATCTGCCGCACATCTTCGACCGTTTCTACAGGGTCAGTGAAGCCGAAGCGGCTGCGTCGCCCGAAAAAGGTCTGGGGCTGGGACTCAGCTTTGTGGCATGGATTGTAAAAGCGCACCAGGGGACAATCACGGTGGAGAGCGAACCCGGATCCGGCACCGCGTTTACGGTGACGCTGCCCGCAGCTTTGCCGGAAAATCTTACGGGGATGAGTAAAGTTTAATGCCTACTTCCCTTGGTATTCACGCGTGTAGAATAATCTGAGATTGTGACAAGGTTCGTCCGCGGGATCATCTTCGGCGTTGGATTGGCGTTTTTCGCGCCTTTTCCGCCGGCCGCGTGCCAAGGCCAGAGCGCTCAGGCAGGCGATTTCTTCTCGGGGAATGTCGTCTCCGTGAGCGCGACCGTTCTCACTGTGAACAGGAAAGGCCTGGGTAAAGATACATCCGAGACTCGTACCTTTACCATTGATGGTTCCACCAAGGTGGAAGGAAAGCTGAAGCCCCAGGCACACGTCACAGTTCGTTTCGTGGCAGATGAAAATGGCGGCGCGCGCGCTGTTCACATCATCGTCCGGTAGCCATCGATTTGCTACGCTAGTTGGCAATGCGCAGGCTTGTCTTTGCCGCTCTTTACTCCTTCCTAACCGTTTGCTCGGCATCCGCCCAGCTCGCGAAGCCGCCTAAGCTGGTGGTCGCCATCGTCGTCGATCAGTTTCGTTACGACTATCTGACGCGGTTCCGCGCCGGGTACAACGGCGGCATTGAACAACTGCTGACAAGGGGCGCGGTTTTCGCCAATGCCCATTACAATCACTTCCCCACCGTGACTGCGGTGGGCCACAGCACCGTGCTTTCCGGAGCAACACCTTCGCTAAGCGGCATCATCGCGAATGAATGGTTCGATCGCACCACCAACTCGACGGTAACCAGCGTCTCCGATCCCGCGGTGCAATTGCTGGGCGCAACCGGAACCGCTTCCTCCCCGCACAGGCTGCTGGTCAGTTCGCTGGGCGACGAGATGAAGATTGCCGTTGCGCCCACGGCAGTGGTCGGAGTTTCTTTGAAGGATCGCGCGGCCATTTTGCCAGCCGGTCACATGGCGAACGGAGCTTACTGGTTCGACAACAAGAGCGGCAACTTCGTCAGCAGCAGCTACTACTTTACCGGCCTGCCCGGTTGGGTGAAAGACTTTAACCAGAGCCGGCCCGGCAACAAGTATGCCGGAGCGGAATGGATGGGCAAGAAGTTCCTGCCCGCCGGAGAAGCGCTCAACGCCAGCCTGGCGGCGTCGCCGTGGGGCAATGAACTGATTGAATCCTTCGCGGAAGCCGCCGTGCGTTCGGAGAAGCTGGGACAGCGGGGCGTCACAGACCTTCTCACCGTAAGCTTCTCCTCCAATGACTACGTGGGCCATGCGGTGGGTCCGGACGATCCGGCGGTGAAGGATATGGCGCTCCGGACGGATCTGCTATTCCGGAAGTTCTTCGCCTTTCTCGACAGACAGGTCGGAATGAGGGAAGTGCTGATCGTGATGACGGCGGACCACGGCGTAGCACCGGTTCCCGAAGTGAGCGTAGCGCGGAAGATGCCGGGCGGCCGCATGGGCGCCGGCGCGATTGAAAAAGCGATTCAGGCCGCGCTCGATCTGCGGTTCGGCAAAGCGCAATGGATTGCGGGATCGTTCGAGAGCGTCACCTATCTCAATCTGGATGTGATCCGGCAAAAGAAACTGGATCGGGCGGAGGTGGATCGCCTGGCAGCCGAGGCGGTGGCGGCGCTGCCGCATGTGGCGCGGGTGTATACGCGGGAACAGTTGACCGACGGCGCGTTGCCGCAGGACGCGACCGGCGTGAAGCTGATCAACGGTTTTTACCCCTCGCGCTCCGGTGATGTCTTTGTCCTCCTAGAGCCGTACTGGCTTTTCGGCGGTGGCACGAAAGGTACCACTCACGGCTCGACGCTCGATTACGACACGCACGTTCCCGTGATCTTCATGGGACCCGGCGTACGCCCGGGCAAGTATTATGGGGCGATCACGGTGAACGATATCGCTCCCACTCTGGCCGCCATGCTCGGCGTGGAGCAGCCGAGCGGCTCGGCGGGGCGCGTGCTGTCGGAAATCTTCACCAAAGAGGTGAATTAGCGGCAAGCGTAAACTGGCAGAGCGCTCCGCTGCAGTGTTACCTTGTAATTTCGATCCACAGGAAGGAGTTCTCAAAAGAATGTTCAGTATCACCGCCGTGAGGACAGGTTTGTTGTCGCTGTTCCTGTTCTCCCTTACCGGCATCGCCCAGGCCCAGACAAAAGTAGCGATCATCAACCTGCAACGCGCTGTTCTGGAATCGTCAGAAATCAAGACGGCTCAGGCCGGCCTGGAAGCCAAGTACAAACCGCGTCAGCAGGCAGCCCAAAAGATTGAGCAGGAGTTGCAAGGCATCCAACAGCAGCTTCAGCAAGGGCAGGGCAAACTGGCGCCTTCGGCTGAAGCCGATCTGCAGGCCCGGGGAGCGCGGCGACAGCGTGAACTGCAGCGGCTGAGCGACGATCTACAGGCGGATGTGGAACGCGATCGCAACGAAATCCTGACTAAGAGCTCCCAAAAAATGCAGGCCGTGGTGAAGACACTTGCCGAAGCGAAAGGCTTCGACATGGTGGTCGATAGCCAGCAGACGGTCTACTTCAAACCTGCCATCGAGATTACGCAGGACGCCATCGCCGCCTACAACAAAGCCTATCCGGGGCAATAATATAGGCTCATGGCGGGCTACCTGGATCAGTACGGAGCTGGCGAAGAAAGGCGGGAAAGGCTGGTTAAGTGGTTGGTGGGATCAGCGCTATTTCTGGTGGTCTTCGGCACGCTTGGATATTACCTGTTTAAGAATCATGCCCAGGAGCGCGCGGTTAAGAACTTCCTGGCGCTTGTCCGGAACAAGGATTACCGCGCCGCTTACCAAACCTGGGGTTGCACGCCGGCCAAACCCTGTTCCGGCTACCCCTATGATAAGTTCCTTGAGGACTGGGGCCCCCAAGCCAACTCGGGCAGCTCCCGCATTTCGGATAGCGAAACCTGCAACGCCGGTGTCATCATCACAGTTGAGAAGGGGGAAAAGCAGGAGAAGCTTTGGGTAGAAAAGAATCAATCCGCTCTGGGCTTTTCTCCGTTTCCCGCATGCCCCAACAAGACACCGCTGGCGAACATGATCCATCAAACCGTAGGCAAACTGCGCAAGCCGTTCTTAAACTGATAAAACTTAAGTTCACATGAGCTCCACACCAACTAACGCAGCGGGCCTCGAAGGCGTCATCGCCGGCGAATCGGAAATCTGTTTCATCGACGGTTACAACGGAGTCCTCAGCTACCGTGGATACAATATCCACGAGTTGGCGGATCATGCCACCTTTGAGGAAGTGATCTTTCTGTTGTGGAAAGGCCGGCTTCCCAAGCAAACTGAGCTCAATCAACTGAAAAGCAGTTTGTTCGCCGTGTATGCATTACCCGACGAAGTTGTGAAGTTCCTGGGCAGCGCTCCCGCCTCCGCCCTTCCGATGGATGTGCTGCGCACGGCGGTGTCCATGCTGAGCCTTTCCGATCCGCAGGCGCGCGATATGTCGCCTGAAGCCAATGAGGGGAAAGCCGTTAAGCTGATGGCGCGGATTTCCACCATCGTCAGCAGTTACGACCGCCTGCGGAATGGAAAAGAGGTGGTGTTGAGCGATCCGAACCTGGGATACGCGGCGAATTTTCTTTATTGTTTGACCGGTAACGCGCCGGATGAAGTGATGGCTCATACGTTCGATGTCGCGTTGATCCTGCATGCCGATCATGAGTTGAACGCTTCCACCTTCGCCGCCCGCGTTACCGCCGCCACGCTCTCCGACATTTACTCCTGCGTTACTTCCGCTATCGGCGCTCTGAAAGGCCCGCTGCATGGCGGCGCAAATGAGGATGTCATCCGCATGCTGCTGGATGTGGGTGACGCCGACAGAGCGGTGGAGCGCGTTCACGCCATGCTGGCGCGAAAGGTGAAAATACCAGGATTCGGCCATCGGGTTTATCGGACCGAAGATCCGCGGGCCACTCATCTGCGGGCGTCTAGTGAAGAACTGGGCAAGCGGACCGGCCAAAGGAATCTGTATCTGATGTCGAAGCGCGTCGAAGAAACGATCCGGACGGAGAAGAAGCTCAACGCCAACGTGGATTTTTACTCGGCTTCCACGTATTACTCGCTCGGCATCCCGATCGACCTGTTTACACCCGTCTTTGCGATCAGCCGCATGTCAGGCTGGACCGCGCACGTGCTGGAACAGTACCACAACAACCGATTGATCCGGCCCCGCGCCGACTATAAAGGAAACCCGGACGGAATGCCGTGGATTCCCATGGAACAGCGCTAGTGGACGAGCGCGCCTACTTCACAGAATCGAACACCACGAAACCGGCCTCCCTGAATTGTCCATTCTGCCGGACTGTGGACACCTACGAGTTGCGTTGGCTCCTTCGCAAGAAAAAGGACCGCCTGCCGGCGGGTGGCGATGAGCGCGACCGTGCCAAGTTCGCCAAAGCGCAAAGCTATATGCTGCTGCTGGATGACAAGGCCAGTTGCAAAAACGTGCGCTGCCGGCGGCCGTTCGACATCTCCGGCATTAAGACCACAGCATTCCTCTAAAACCCAAGCTTTACAATTTAAGTAAGGACTCCCGTGACAGGCAACGAAATACGCCAGCAGTTTCTCGACTACTTTGCATCGAACGGCCACCGTATTGTGAAGAGCTCTTCGCTGCTTCCGGCGAACGACCCCACACTTCTGTTCACCAATGCAGGCATGAACCAGTTTAAGGATGTCTTCCTAGGCCAGGAGCGGCGGGACTACAACCGCGCGGCCAGCTCGCAGAAGTGCGTCCGCGCGGGTGGCAAGCATAACGACCTGGAAAACGTCGGCTACACGCGGCGGCACCATACGTTTTTCGAAATGCTGGGCAACTTCTCCTTCGGCGATTACTTCAAGGCGGAGGCAATCCGGTACGCCTGGGAATTGGTTACGGAAGTCTACAAGATGCCCAAAGAGCGTCTCTACATCACCGTGTTCCGGGACGATGATGAAGCGGAACGGCTTTGGCAGAGCATTGCGGGGGTTCCCAAGGACCGCATCTTTCGCCTGGACGAAAAAGACAACTTCTGGCAGATGGGAGAGACCGGGCCATGCGGGCCGTGTTCAGAAATCCACTATGACCTGGGCCCGGAGGCCGCGGAGACGGGCCGCGAGCATGAACAGTTTCCGCTGGACGGCGGCGGGCGTTTCGTCGAAATCTGGAATCTGGTCTTCATGCAGTTCAACCGCGATCTGGCCGGCGTAATGACTCCACTGCCCAGACCTTCGATCGACACCGGAATGGGCCTGGAACGGGTCGCGGCCATTCTGCAGGGCAAGCTTTCGAATTACGAAACGGATCTGATTTTGCCTATTATTCATCGGGCCGCGGAACAACTGGGCCTCCGGTTCGGGCAGGATGAACGGACAGATACCGCGCTTCGCATCGTGGCCGATCATAGCCGCGCCACCGAGTTCCTGATCCATGATGGCGTTCTGCCGGCGAACGAGGGCCGCGGCTACGTGCTGCGGAAAATCATGCGCCGGGCGATGAGGCATGCCCACCTGGTTGGCCGCGAAGAGCCGTTCCTGTACCAACTCACCGGATTCGTAGCGGATCTGATGAAGCCCGCCTACCCCGAACTGCAGGAAAGCATCGCGCGCGTATCGCGCATCGTGAAGGACGAAGAATTCCGATATCAAAACACTTTCCTTGTGGCGGAAAAGATGTTCCAGGCCGAAGTGAAGGCGCTCAATGGGGCACCGCTGCCGGGCGCTTTGTCTTTCAAGCTTTACGACACCTTCGGGCTCGCTCTCGATGAGCAGGAAGAGATGGCGCGCGAGCTCGGCATTTCGATCGATCACGAAGGGTTCACCCAGGCCATGCAAGCCCAGCGCGAGCGAGCCCGTGCAAGCTGGAAAGGCGCGGAGAAGGGCGCTGTGGTAACGGCCTACCAGGATCTGCTCCAGAAAGGGAGAACGCGCTTTCTGGGTTACCAAAGCCTGGAAAGCACCTCGACCGTGGTAGGCCTGCTGGTAGGGCAGCAGCTGGTAAACCGCCTGGAGGCCGGGGCCGAAGCGGAACTGGTACTGGACCAAACGCCGTTCTACGCCGAAACGGGCGGGCAAGTGGGCGACCATGGCGCATTGATTTTCATTGCAACCGGCGAATTGGCCGCCACGGTTTCCACCGCGTTTCCCGGTGTTCCGGGCCTGACTGTCCATCGGATCAAGACCATCGCCCCAATTCACGTCGGAGATCAGGTGCGCGCCGAAGTGGCGGCAATTCAGCGGGAGGCCACGATGCGCAATCACACCGCAACGCATCTGCTGCACGCGGCATTGCGCCAGATATTGGGCACGCACGTCAAGCAGGCGGGCAGCGTTGTGGAACCACCGCGGCTGCGGTTCGATTTCACGCACTATGCAAGCCTCGCGCCGGAAGAGACCCGGGAGATCGAGCGCATCGTCAATGCTGAAATCCTGCGCAATCTGGGGGTCACGACCGATGTTTTACCGATCGAAGAAGCCATCGCTACGGGCGCAATGGCGCTTTTTGGAGAAAAGTACGGGGATCAGGTGCGTGTCGTGTCAGTCGCGGACGGCGATGGCCATGTGTTTAGCCGCGAACTTTGCGGCGGAACGCACGTCGCGCGGTCGGGCGACATCGGGGTATTCAAGATCGTCAGCGAAGGCAGCATCTCAGCCGGGGTGCGGCGGATTGAAGCGATCACAGGCACGGAGGCCGTGCGGCATTACCAGGAGACTGCGGACGCAATGTCGCGTGTGGCCCAACTGGTCCGGGCGAATGAGCCGGAACTGGTGGAACAGGTCACGCGGCTGATCGGCCACCAGAAAACGCTGGAACGGCAGGTTGAGCAGCTCAAAACTCAACTGGCTCACGCGGCTTCAGCGGGTTTGGAGACGCAGGCGCGGACGGTAGGCGGGTCGCGAGTCCTTTCGGCGCGAATTGACGGAATGGACCGCCAGCAGATGAGGACCTTGGCGGACACGCTCCGCAACAAGTGGAAATCCGCGGTGATCGTGCTCGCGGGCGCCGAAGACGGCAGCGTGTCCGTCGTGTCCGCAGTGACCAAAGACCTCACCGGCAAAGTGCAGGCCGGGAAGCTGGCCTCGGCTGTGGCAATTGCGGTGGGCGGAAAAGGCGGCGGCCGCCC
The DNA here is from genome assembly GCA_030947245.1 of Acidobacteriota bacterium. Taxonomy (GTDB): domain Bacteria; phylum Acidobacteriota; class Terriglobia; order Bryobacterales; family Bryobacteraceae; genus JALYXI01. The sequence goes on along the minus strand of JALYXI010000460.1, from coordinate 11,637 downwards.
CGACATGGCGGAAGGCGGGGGACGGGATGCATCCGGGCTGGATGCGGCGCTGGCGCAGGTTTACCTGACCGCTGAAAACGCGCTGTGACGCCCGAATACGGCGCCCTGGTAGTTGGCGCGGGACCCACAGGTCTGGCCTGCGCGATAGAACTCGGGAAGCGGGGCATACGGACCGTCGTGCTGGAAAAAGGGTGCCTGGTCAATTCTATTTATCACTACCCAACCAACCTGACCTTCTTTACCACGCCGGAACTGCTCGAAATCGGGGATATCCCGATGACCAGCCTCAACGACAAGCCAAACAAAATTGAAGCGCTGAAGTACTACCGCCGGGTGGCACAACACTACAGTCTCGACATCCGGCAGGGTGAGCGGGTGGACCGCGTGGAGGGTGATGACGGCGCGTTCCGGGTAACCTCCGTGGACCGCGACGGAACCGGACACACTTACACATGCCGGAAAGTTGTGCTTGCGACAGGTTACTACGATGTTGCAAACCGGCTCGGCGTTCCGGGCGAAGAGTTACCTAAGGTGATGCATTACTATAAGGACGCTCACCCTTACTTCGACCATCAGGTAATGGTGGTAGGGGCAAAAAACTCGGCTTCCATTGCCGCGCTTGAGTTACTCTGGACCGGCGCCCGTGTCACATTGGTACACCGCGGAACGGGAATCTCACCTTCCGTCAAGTATTGGATCAAACCGAACATAGAGAACCGGATCAAGAGCGGGGAAATCACCGCGTACTTCGAAACCCGCATCTTAGTGATTCGTGAAGACAGCGTTGATCTTGACACCCCGGAAGGGCTGATTACGGCGCCGAACGAGTTCGTTTTTGCACTCATCGGATATAGACCCGATGAGAAACTTTTACAGTCTATCGGCATCCGTATTGACCCCATTAGCGGGCGGCCGCGCCTGAACGAGGCCACGCTCGAAAGCGAACGCTCCGGTGTTTACCTTGCCGGGGTGATCGTCGCGGGCATGCACACAAGTGAAATCTTCATAGAAAATGGCAGGTTTCATGGAAAGTTGATTGCGGAAGCGATTTCCGGCTCCGGTAATTAAAGTCTCTAAACAATACCCGCGCTTGGCATCGCAATTGCCAACTCTGAAACCATCACCGATCTCGCCGTATCTAACAGGTGAGTGTAAAGGGGCTAAGATTTCAATGCTAACTTCGATGTTGAATGCGTTTTTCGGATGTGCTCACCGCAGGACATCCTTTCCCATCACACCGGCTCGCCGCGCTGGTTTTACTAAAGGATCGGAACCGAATTTGAGTCGCACATATGTCGCGTGCCTGGATTGCGGCAAGGAATTCGACTATAGCTGGGACGAGATGCGGGTTGGGGCACCTAAAGCGCAGGCATCCGCGGGCGTGATTGCGCCCCAAACATTGACGCCGCACCACTCCGCGCGATAATCGCGGCTAATTGAACGAACCGCCTGCACAGTGCGTACAAAGTTTTGTATGCACTGCACAAACTGTGGGACGTTGCTGATTGAGGGCAGTCGCTTCTGTCCGAATTGCGGGCGCGAGATTAGCAAAGCTGCCCTGCCTATCTCTTCTGAAGAGACCGTCAAACTAACCCGGTCTCGTAGCCAGAAGCGAATCGCGGGCGTGTGCGCTGGCCTTGCCCGGTACCTGAATTGGGACGTGACGCTGATTCGGATTCTCTGGATCATCGCCGTATTTTTCGCCGGAACCGGATTTCTCGCTTATCTGATTGCATGGATGGTGATTCCGCTGGGAGATTGACGAGCGCCTGAAACCTTTAGTGACTTTCGCTCATCTTTCTTTATATAAGGATTATCATGAGCGAACTTCTCCAGTCTCTTCCGGTTCTTCCGATCAAAAACACAGTACTGTTCCCGAATTTGCTGATGCCGCTCTCGGTCGGCCGAACGCTTTCCATCGCGGCAATTCACGCGGCCCTGAAGACGGAAGAAAAAGAGCTGGTGGTTGTAACCCAGCGTGACACTTCCGTAGAATCGCCGCTGCAGGAAGATCTTTATACTGTCGGCACCAGGGCTGTGATTAAGCGGTCCGTTCGCCAGCCCGAAGGCAAGTTTGAACTGATCGTTCTCGGCACGGAGCGGGTCGCCATCGAAAACGTCGTCATTCAAAATATCCAGGAAGGCGAGCACCTGACGGCGCAGGTTCGTTCTTTGCCCGCCCCCGAAGTGGCTGAACCGACTGAAGTGGAAGCCCTCCACCGTGAGTTGATGGAGGTGGCGCGGCAGGTTCTGCAGCACAACAACCTGGAAGCCCCGAATGAGCTTGCGCGGCTTCTAGCGCGGTCGGACAATGCTGTTCAACTGGTTTATCTGCTGGCCTCTATTCTGAGCATGGATGCGGCGGATGAGCAGAAGTTGCTGGAAGCGGATACCGCGGTGGGGCTGTTGCGAGGAATGCATACGCACCTGACGCACGAACTGCAGGTGCTTGAGCTTCGCAGCAAAATCGCAAAAGACGCGCAGAGCGAAATCGGCAAAGAGCAGCGCGAATACGTGCTGAGGCAGCAGTTGCGGGCCATCCAGCAGGAACTTGGGGGAGGCAACCCTCAGGAGAGTGAGGTCGAGCTTCTGAAAGAGCGCCTTTCTAAAGCGGTTCTGCCCGAGGATGTGCGTAAAGAGGCGGCGCGTGAGCTCAACAAGCTGGAACGGCTCTCCGCGCAAGCTCCCGATTACCATGTCACGCGCACCTACATCGAAATGATTCTAGAGCTCCCCTGGGAGGTGGCAAGCCCGGATGTTCTCGATATTCCGGGAGCCCGCCGAGTCCTGAACGAGGACCATTTCGGGCTTGAGGAGATTAAGGAACGCATCCTGGAACACTTGGGTGTTCTGAAGCTAAACGCCGGGGCGAAGGCGCCGATTCTCTGTTTCGTGGGCCCTCCCGGAGTGGGTAAGACCTCCCTAGGGCAATCGATCGCGCGAGCCCTGGGCCGGAAATTCGAGCGGCTGAGCCTGGGCGGCCTTCATGACGAAAGCGAACTGCGCGGACACCGCAGGACCTACATTGGCGCGATGCCGGGACGGCTGATCCAGGCGATCCGGCGGGCCGGAGTGAACAATCCTGTGATGATGCTGGATGAAGTGGACAAGCTGGGCCGCGACTTCCGCGGCGACCCCGCGGCAGCGCTGCTGGAAGTGTTGGACCCCGAACAAAATCGCACCTTCCGCGACAACTATCTCGACTTGCCGTTCGACTTGAGCAAGGTGTTTTTCGTGACCACGGCAAACTCGCTCGATTCGATTCCGCAGCCCCTCCTGGACCGCATGGAAGTGGTTCGCCTGGCAGGCTACAGCGAAGAAGAGAAGCTGGAAATCGCGCTCCGGTACCAATTGCCGCGTCAGTTGAAAGAAGCGGGCCTGAGCGCGGAGCAGTGCTTCCTTACCCCCGAAGCGCTGCGCCTGATCATTACGCGGTACACCCGTGAAGCCGGCGTGCGGCAACTGGAGCGGGCAATCGGCAGAGTGGCCCGCAAGGTGGCGCTGCGGCACGCCGAGGGCAAGACGGACGCCTTCAGCATTACGCCGGAGAACTTGGCGGAACTGCTGGGTCCGGAGAAACTGTCCCCGGAGCAAGCCCGCCGGGATGTTCCGGCCGGCGTGGCAACCGGTCTGGCCTGGACCGAAGCAGGCGGCGATGTGCTGTATATCGAAGCCGTGTTGCTCCGGGACGGCAAAGGACTGTCGCTTACCGGGCAACTGGGCAGCGTGATGCAGGAATCCGCCAAGGCAGGCCAGAGCTACGTCTGGTCGCACGCGGATGAGCTTGGGATCGATCAGGCGCTGTTCCGCCGCTACGGGGCGCACGTGCATGTGCCGGCAGGCGGAATTCCCAAAGATGGTCCTTCGGCAGGCGTGACCATGGTAACCGCGCTGACTTCCATCTACACCGGGCTGCCGGTTCGAAGCGATACGGCTATGACCGGCGAAGTGACTCTCTCCGGCCTGGTGCTGCCGGTGGGTGGTATTAAAGAGAAGGTTCTAGCTGCGCGCCGGTTGGGTATTCGCCGCGTGATTTTGCCCAAGGCGAATGAAAAAGATCTGAGAGATCTGCCTGCACCCGTCAGAGAAGAGATGGAGTTCGTTTTCGCGGAGAAAGTGGGGCAGGTGCTGAATGCCGCGATTCCTGGAATCGGCGCCCGCCTGCAACTCGCGGCCTAGAGATCAGCCGTTTACTTTCGTCGCCAGTTCTTTGCTGGGTTTGAACGCAATCGCTTTCCTGGCCGCAATTTCGATGGACTCGCCAGTCTTCGGGTTGCGGCCGGTACGCGCTTTCTTATCACGCATTACAAAGCTGCCGAAACCGCGGAGGTCGACCTTCTCTCCTTTTGAAAGGGCTTCGCCCATCTGCTCCAGAACCGCGTCGACGACGCCTTCCAGGTCCTTCTTGGTGTGGCCGGAGGAGTTCGCAACCGCGTCGATCAATTGTGTTTTCGTCACCGGATTAGTATAACGCGTGAAAAACCCCGTCACGGGATAGTAATTCGACGGGGGAACGGAACAGCGCGGTGAGGCGCTCACTGGTAAGAGCGGATCCTTTCGTACCATCAAAGAAGACCCGCCCCTTGCTGATCATCACCACTCTCTCAATCTCCGGGATGATGTCGGGCAGGGTGTGCGTGACAAGAAGAATGCTCTTCCCGGAGCGCGCGAGCCGGCTCATGGTTTCCCGCAAAGCCTGCGTGGCGTGAAGGTCCAGGCTGTTGGAAGGTTCGTCAAAGACCAGTGTGTGCGGATTGTGCGCCAGCGCGCGCGCAATCAGAAACCGGCGGGCCTCCCCGGAAGACATTTCGGACACGTTTCGGTCCTGAAGGTGGGTGATCTCCAAGAACTCCATTACCCGGCCGGCCTGCTCTTGCATTTCGGGCGTGACCAAGTGGTAGGGCCACACGCCGACGCTGCTGAAGAAGCCGGAGAGTACGGTTTCGCGGCCTGTGTAATCGCGGGAACAGGCCAGCATCCAATCGTTGGAAACAATACCCAGATGGGCGCGCAGCTCGAAAATATTCCACCGGTCCCGCCCCAGCAGAGTGACGCGCGAGCCCTGCAGCGGGTAACATTCGCGCGTGATCGCCTTGATGAAAGACGACTTGCCGGAGCCGTTCGGACCTAAGATGGCTACATGTTCGCCTTGCCGAATGCTGAGGGAAAAATCCCGGAGAGCCTGCGTTTCGCCACGCATCAAGGTGACGTTCTCGAACTCCAAAAGCGGCTGTGTCACCGCTATGAATTCATGCCACTTGCGAGATAGCCGCCGTCCACGGCGATGCACTGGCCGGTAATGAAGCTTGCTGCATCGGACGCCAGCAGAACAGCCGCGCCCACCAGCTCTTCCGGTTTGCCCCACCGCTTCATGGGAGTGCGCATAAGAAACTCGCGGCCCCGATCCGTTCCATCGAGCAGCGCGGCGTTTAAGTCCGTGCGAAAGACGCCCGGAGCAATTGCGTTCACGTTGATGCCCACGCGCGCCCATTCAATCGCAAGGCTCTTTGTAAGCGAAAGCACGGCGGCTTTCGACGCGGCATAGGCCGCCACTTCGAACAGCGCGAGGAAGGAACTCAGCGACGCGATGTTGATGATGCGCGCCCGTCCGCTTGCGAGCATCGGCTCATAAAACGACTGGCAGCAGCGCAGCATACCGGTCAGGTTCGTGTCCATGATGTCGGCCCATTCGGCCTCGGCGAGATCCTTCGTGGGGGTGCGTTTGGTCTTGCCGGCTGCATTCACCAGGATGTCCACGCGGCCGAACTTCCGCACCACGGCATCCCGGAACCGGTCGATCGATTCGCGCTTTGAGATATCGAAAGGATGCCGGAGCGTTTCGCGGCCGAGCGCTTCGATTTCTGAAGAGACTTGATCGATCTGAGCTTCTCGGCGCCCCGAGGCGACAACATCGGCGCCGGCTTCCGCCATTCCGAGCGCGATCGCGCGGCCAAGCCCGGAGGTGCCGCCCATGACAACCGCTATGCGGCCAGTGAGGTCTGTGTGGTTTTTTGCGTAAGCCATTGATTGAAGTTCCCGTGGAACAGCTTATCAACGTCGCGCTGAATTTCTTCGGGAGTGACGGCGCGGCCATCGAGGGCGAGAGCGTGATATGCCTCCTCCAGCACGTTGACGATGACCCGGCGCGTATGGGCCCACTTGTAAATTACCTGCTCCAGGATGCGCGCGTCCGAATGCTGCGGGATGAAACTGGCGCCCAACAGTTCGATGCGCTCCCGCGTGATCTCGCTGACGATGGACGGATTGTTCAGAAACCACCAGCATCCGAAGATCATCAGATTGCTGAATTTTCGGGCGGCGACGCAGAGTTCGTGTTGATTTTCCCGGGACAGCATGCTGACCAGGAAGCGGTTCTCCGGGTTTTCGAGGCAGATGCGTTCGACGGCGGAGGTATCCGCACGCCCCAGGCTGTCGCCCGCATCGCCGAGCGCGGGATGAACCCGCTTACGCACGCCGATCATCATCGAGAACGGCAGATTGTGCGCGCGGCAGGTGGGAAGGATGACGTCGCGAAGGATCTGACCGCGATGAGAATCTTCCGGATACTGAAAGCCGGGCGGAAGCGAAACGGCCAGATACACAGGTTTCATTCGCGCGATCCACTGATCCAGGAACTCGCGAGGGCCGCCTGGGAGCGCGGGCGCAATCGAGGGATCATTCAGAAGAGGATCGATGCGCAGGGCGGGGTGGAATTGCGGGTCCGGGGCAACGCCTTTTTCCCAAACAGCACGCTCCGCGGGACTGAAAACGTCATTGGTCATGACACATTCGCCGATGCCGGCAAGGCGAAACACATTGCGAACGTGCGCCCGAGGTTCCTGAGCACGGAAAAACTCGCGCGCTTCATTCAGATTGGGCGCGCTGCAGTTTAGCCCGAACGCTTTCAATACTCCGACGACCCCGCGGCAGGCTTCGGAGAGGGGCGCCCGTTCGACGAAGAGCAGACGCCAGATATGGTCGGCCTGCTGAGTTTTCGACATGGCGAAGAACTCGGCAGGCTTGAGCGGGCAAAAGCGAAACTGTTCGGCAACCAAGTAGTGATACGTAACGAGCTCGTCAATGCCCCAAAGCTGGATCGCGGGACCGAAATCCGGCGTGTACAAGTGGGTGTGGACATCAGCCGCGATGGTTTGGCTGACTATTTGTTCGAGAGTCTCTCGAAGGACGGATACCGGCATTCAGCAAGAGTGTAACGTACTTCGGAGAAGCGGTTCATGGAGTGTTTGGGGTGCTGAAAGAAGGAACTCCGAGCAGAGCAAGCGGCTTGACCTTTCTATTTCGCGTCTCTATTTCGGGTTGACGCGCGGCGCTCCCCTTCGGCGTACAAAGTAGCTCACCCCGCGCCATGTATAGTGAACGGCGCTCCATGCCGTTCCGGCGGCCGCAGCCCAAATAGCCCAATCCGCAAACGTTTTCATTGCCGCGGAGCCCGTCGCATTGCTTGCCAGTACAGCCACGACAGCCAGGATCTGCAGTAGCGTGCTCAACTTGCCCCAAACCGTTGGACTGTAATCGTTATACGAGGAAACCTTCATCGCGATGACGGAGGCAATCACGATAGCCGCGTCCCGTCCCAATACCAGCCCTACGAACCATCGGGGCGCGCTTCCCTCAATCGCCAGCGCAACGAACACCCCGCTCAACAGAAGCTTGTCGGCGATTGGATCCAGGTACTGGCCTACCGTGCTCTCGACGTGGCGTATTCTTGCCAGCCATCCATCGAGAAAGTCAGTGAACGCGGCTGCGGCGAACCATGCCGCGGCGTCGCGCGGATAGCCTTGAACGATTGCCGTCACCACAAAGGGGGTCAGCAACATTCGTGAGATCGTCACTAAATTCGCCGCGGTTAGCCACCCTCGGGCAATCACTTCCCTAGGCCCAAGGCCTTGTGGCGAAATGCAGGCTTGCGCAAATCAGGCGGCGGAAGCCTGGTTGGAAAGAGTGCCCAATTCAGGAACGTGGATATGAATTACGTCCCCCGGAGCAAGCGCGGCCGATTCGGTGACAATGATTCCGGTCCCGGTCAGCAGCACCGAGCCTGTCGGTACATTGTTAGAACGCAGCAGATACTCAACCATTACTTCGAATTTGCGGTTCAGCCGTGCAGTAGAAGTGCTTCCTTCAAAGCGCGTCACATCGCCTCGCATCACCGTGCACGTCATTTGAAGATTGTAAGGGTCCGGGATCTCGTCGGGAGTGATCAGGTATGGACCCAGTGAGCAGCATGCATTGAAGGTTTTCGATTGCGGCAAATACAACGGATTATCTCGCTCGATGTCCCACGCCGACACGTCATTCGCCATCGTGTACGCAAGAACCTGACCCTTCTTGTTCAGCACCAGCGCCACTTCCGGTTCCGGCGCTGTAAAATTCGAATCTGAACGGATGCCCACAGGGCAGTCATGCCCCACGCACACCCGGCTCGTGCCTTTGAAGAATAGCTCCGGGCGCGGGCTCCGGTAGACCTGCGCATACATGCCATCCCGCGTCCCTTGTTCACCATCGCGGAAGCTGGCGCTGGTTTCATACGTGCATCCACAGCCCCAAACTTCCCATGGGTGCAGCGGGATGATAGGCTTCGCGAGATCGGAGTGCCGGCTCGCCAGTTGATTCGCGAGCGCGGAGAGCGGCATCTGTTCCGCTTCAGACCGCTCAATCAAGTCCCGCATGGTGTGCCCGGGAATAGGACGCGCAGTCGTTTCGGTCGGAAAAATAGCGGCAACATGGCCGCCCGCGGTTGAGATCTGTCCAAGTCGCATTAGTATTTCAGATAAATCGTCTTATAATCGCTGTAAAAATCCATGGCTGCCGGGCCCTGCTCTTTCGGCCCGAAACTGGAGTCTTTGGTGCCCCCGAACGGAAGCTGATACTCCACTCCGGCGCTCGGCAGATTCACTGTCAGTAGACCGGCTTCCATCTTGTAAACAAAGTCAAACACACGTGAAATATTCGTGGTCTGAATCGAAGCGGAAAGCCCGAATGGAACGTTGTTCGCGATCCGCAGCGCATCGCCGGGATCTTTTGCCCGCATCACGGAAAGCACGGGCCCGAATATCTCCTCTTGCGCGATTCTCATGCCCTCCGTCACCCCGGCGAAAATCGTCGGCTCCACGAAATAGCCTTTCCCAAGCGACCCGTCGGAAAGTTGATGGCCGCCGCACTTGGGTTCTCCCGCTTCTTTGCGGCCGATCTCGATGTACTTCAAAACCGTATCGAGTTGCCCTTTGTCCACGCAAGGTCCAATATCGACGCCGGCTTGCATGCCATCCCCAACTTTCAGCTTTTTCGTGCGCTCAATCAACGCGTCCAGGAACTTGTCATAGATCCCGTCTTCCACAATCGCGCGGCTGGTCGCTGTGCACTTCTGCCCCGTGGAAAAAAAGGCGGCATTCACCACGTTCTCCACCGCCGCCCCAAACTCCGCGTCATTCAGAACGATCGTGGGATTCTTTCCCCCCATCTCCAACTGAATGCGCAGATGGCGTTTCGAAGCTTCCGTGTGCAGCCAGTTGCCGATCTCGTTTGACCCGGTGAACGAGATCGCTTTCACCGGCTTGGCCGTCACTAACGCCTGGCCCAATTCGCCGCCCGATCCAGCTACAAAATTGATTACGCCTTTCGGAATTCCAGCTTCATGAAGGGCCTCAATCAAACGCCAGCAACAAAGAGGCGACACGCTGGCAGGTTTTATCACGACGGTATTTCCGCAAACCAGAGCCGGCGCCATCTTCCATGCCGGAATCGCAATGGGAAAATTCCACGGCGTAATCAGCCCAACCACCCCGATCGGCTTCCTGATCGCGAACATGTGCACGCGGTCGCGTTCGGATGGAACCATATGGCCCGCCATGCGCGAACCTTCCCCGCCAAAATAGCGGAAAATGTTAATCGCGCGCCGGACCTCCCCCTTTGCCTCCGGAAGCGTTTTGCCCTCCTCCCGGGTCATTTCCGCGCCAAGCTCGTCGAACCGCTTCTCCAGAAGCTCAGCCGCTTTGAATAAAATGGCTCCTCGCGCCGGCGCGGGCAGCGATGCCCAGCCGGCGAACGCTGTTTCCGCCGAATCAGCCGCAAGCGCCACATCCGCGGCAGTGCCTTTTACGAACCTCCCAATCACCTCATCGCGGTTAGCCGGGTTCCGGTCCTCGAACGTCGGGCCGGAGTCCACCCACGCGCCGTTAATGTAGTTTGCAAAAGTTGGAATGCTCATTAAAAACTCACTTTGGGCGCGTTCCGGGAATTGGCGTCCGTCTTGAAATAGGCGTCGTCACGCGAGAAGCCAGACAGCCCCGCCACGATATTATTGGGGAAAATCTGAATCGCGGTGTTGTACTCCTGCACCGCTTCGTTGTACCGCTGCCGGGACCGCAAAATCCGATTTTCCGTCCCAGCCAGCTCAAATTGCAAACTCTGGAAATTCTGGTTTGCCTTCAGATTCGGGTAGTTCTCCACAATCACCAACAGCCGCCCGATGGCGCCATCCAGCTTTTGGTTCGCGTCGATTTTCTCCTGGGGAGAATGCGCGTTCAGTAGACCGGCTCGCGCGTTCGAAACCGCTTGCACGACGGTCGTCTCCTCTTTCGCGTATCCTTTCACTGTTTCCACCAGGTTAGGAATCAAATCGGCGCGGCGCTGCAGGTCAGTATCGATTTGCGACCAGTTCGCATTGATTGTTTCGCGCTTGGTGGCCAGGTCATTTCGAACTCCCACGAACTTCGAGCCGAACAGCAGGCCGCCGATCAAAAGGACGCCAAGTAATATGAGCAATGGTTTCATGTGTTGTCTCCCTAAACTATTTTTGCAGCCGGTCCACGGCGGCGATCACGACGGAACATTCTCTCAGATATGACGCCAGCAGTGGTTCCGGGTCGATCGCCTTGAAAGCCGCTTTTTCTTCCCGGGCGCTCAGAAGAAGCAGAAACGGCTCCGGGTTCAAGCCAAAAGTGTCCGCGCACGCGTGAATAATGGCCCGCTTGCGAGGCTCGGCCAATTTCCCATGAAGAATCAGCGCGTGGCGAAACAGCACGCAGAACGTCGAAACGGAATCCAACATCAACCGCGATAGCACTTGCCCGTCCGAAAGCGTTGCCGATGCCTTCGTGCGCAAGCGCAGCAGCTTCGCCCGAAGTTCCCGTTCCACCTGCGCGCGGTAAAACGAGTCGTCGACAATCAGCGGCGTCGCCACATCTTTTCCGTACAGGATCCGGTGATGCTGCTTGATGTCATGAAATTCAATCGCAAAGCAATCGGTCGAGTGAACCACTTCCTCTTCGCTCAGCAGCAACGGAGGCGGATTCCCCTCGCCGGTCCACCACTTCACCACCGGTTCGGCGGCACGCAGGTCGGAAGGCCCAATACTCTTCAAAACAATCAGCGTGTTGATGTCGGAAAAGTTTTTGTCGTGTTCACCCGATGCGGCGCTTCCATAAAGCACAACGGAAACAAGCTGATGCCCGTGAGCTTTCGAAAGTTTTGCGGTCAACTGGTCGAGCGAAGGCTGTATCGATGAAATTACGTCAGGCACGATGATTTCGGAAGCTCCAGTCTACCAATCGCTGGACGCGCCGCCGCCCCCCGAATCGCCGCCCCCAAATCCGCCAAACCCGCCCCCTCCGGAAT
>JALYXI010000459.1 GCA_030947245.1 Acidobacteriota bacterium | reverse complement strand
CCTTCTGCCCGTTCAATTCCCAGAACACGATTTTCTGGAAAGAGGCGTTTCCGCTGCTGTACTTACCGGCTTATGTCAGCTTTCGGATGACGGATATCTGGCGATCCTTCGTGGCGGAGGTATGCCTCTATGCCATGGGGAAGAACCTCGCTTTTCGCGAGGCAACCGTGTTTCAGGAGCGCAACCAGCATTCCCTGATCAAGGATTTCCGGGATGAGGTTCCGGGGTATCTGAATAACGTCAGAATTGTCGAGACTCTAACGGCATTACGGCTTGGAAGTGATTTAGGAGAGGCCGGAAACAACGTATGGAAGTGTTACGACGCGCTGGTGCGGGCGGAGATTGTACCTTCGAAAGAGATGCCGCTGCTGGAGCTTTGGCTGGGAGAACTCGCCAGCCTCTAAGCGGTGCGGGAACGGCGGGCCTTGATAAACGATTGGATGCAGAGGCCTACGAACAGGGCAGTAATCAGAGCCATGAAGCCTTGCGCTTCTACCGCGACAGGCCGGGTCTGCATTGCCTCGCCATTGACACCCTTGATGAAGGAAAACATGCTCCCGGCGAAACCGATTATACCGATCGCGACGGCGATGTGCATCGCCAGGGCTCGCCGAGCCGCTTTTTGAGCAAGCAATCCGCAAACCAGGATGGGAAGGCCGAACAGGGCGGGGATGAGCGCCGTCTTATGCGCGCTTCCGGTCCCTATGAAGCTGCCGGCGCCGAGCGCGATCAGTAACACTCCTGTGAGAACCGTCGTTATCGCCATTGGGTTTCTTTGATTGTAACGGTTCGGCCTAAATCCGGACTTTGGTTTCCTTCCACAGCGCGCGCGGCGGAACGAAAAAGATCTGAAGAGCCAGGAGTGCGGCGGCCATCAGTACGACAAAGGTGCGGATGGGGGAAGTGATGCGCTTGAGCGGTGACGTCTGAGGGATCGAGCTATCCAGCAGGGCGGTTCCATAAAACGCGAATTGCAGCAGCAACGCAATCTCACGAAATGGCTGTGGCAGTCCGAAACTGGAAACTGCAATCAGAATCAGAAAAAAGGGCATCATCAAGCGGCCGAACTTGGCCGAAAGAAAGTGGAGCCGCATGCGGTTGCCGGAAGTCAGAAGCTGCGGGTAGTGCTGAAGGATCTGATACAGACCGGCCTGGGTGCGGATCTTGCGGCGAAATTCGGAACTGAGGTCCGTGGGAAAGTCGAAAGCCTTGGCGGAATCTTCCAGGATGAGGCGGTAGCCCTGAAAGAAGGCGGCAAGCGGGAGGTACACATCATCCAGCAGAGTGTCTTCCGGAATCGGAACGGCGAGGCTCCGGCGCAAGGCATAGAACGGGCCGTTGGTGCCGAAGGTGGAATCGATGCGGCTCATGTGTCTGCGGATAAAAACCTCGTAGCGCCAATAAAGGCCGGTATCGGCTTCTTCGCGGCTTAGGCCTTCGCGGATCGAAAGCTCGCCGGAGACAGCGCCCACCGAAACGTCACCGAAGCAGGCGACTACGTTGCGGATGCTGTCGGGGTGCAAGGTCTGACGGACGTCCGTGAGGATGAGAATTTCACCGGTCGAATGTGCGATTCCGGTGTTGACGGCGGCAGGTTTGCCTTTGCGGTCGTTGCGGTAGAACGCGACCCCCTGCGGGGCGAATGAGCGCGCAATCTGGTCTGTTGCGTCGTCAGAACCGTCCGAAACGACGGTAATCTGCATTAATTCCTGGGGATAATTCGCGGAGAGAATGGATCCCAGCTTTGAGGCAAGAAACTTCTCCCCGTTGCGGACCGCCAAAACCACAGAAACGGTGCGCGGCACATTGTCTTTCCGGACCTGCATGTGCCGGCTGGCGATTCTGGTGAGCAGAAGCGGGTATCCCGCCAGCACATACAAAATGCCGACAGTGCTTCCTAGAAAGACTGCTGTAAAGAGATAACTGAGAGTATCCATGGATTTTCCGGGTTACGCGGCGCGTGTGGCCTGCAGAATGGATTCGAAGTGGCGCCCCACTTGAGCCCATGAGAATCTTTCTGTAACCAGGGCGAGAGCGGCGGCTGCCATGCGGCTTGCGCGCTCCGGGTTATCCAGTAGTTCGAGGCAGCGATTCGCGAACGCCTCCGCGTCATTTGCCAACGCGATATTGTGACCATCGGCGACGGCCAAACCTTCGGAACCGATCGCGGTTGAAACAACCGGCGCTCCGGAAGCCATGGCTTCGTAAATCTTCAGGCGCGTTCCCCCCCCGATGCGAAGCGGAACAATGGACGTTTTGGCGGTCCAAAGATAGGGGCGGATGTCCGGCACCGTTCCTGTGACCGTGATCAGCGGGTCAACTAAAGCAAGTGCGCGCAATTCAGCTACGGGACAACGTCCGGCGAAAACAACCGACGTGCGGGGCCGCTTTTTACGGATGAGAGGCAATACCTGGTTGGCAAACCACCGGGCGCCGTCGATATTGGGAAGCCAGTCCATAGCTCCCACAAACACCAGATCGCCTGTGCGGGGATGGCCGGGAGGCCGCGCGAAAAATTCGAGATCGACGCCGGTAGAGACCGGGGAAATACGGTCCACTCCGAACAACTTTTTCATTTGCGCGGCATCGCTTTCGGAAACCGCGATAATGTGTGACGCTGACCGGCAAACCCGCCGTTCGCAGGCGTACATCCGGTCGGCTTGCATGCGAAAGTAGGCGCGGCGCACACGGGACGCGGCGTGTTCGGCATGGCGGCGCCAGATCACGGTTTCGACGTTATGCTGAAACAGCACGCAGCGCGAAAGATCCGGGATGTTAGGCGCGATGGCGAGAAAATCGCAAACGATGCTATCGAACCGAAACTTCGAGAGCAGCGTCTGAATCTGCAAACGCATCTGGGAGGAAGCGTAGCGCCCCACGGCGAGCGGAAGGGGTGACACAAGATTGCGGACAAGCTGGCCAAGGAATTTCGGTGACCCACGGCTTGGGATCGGGCGGTTTACTGAATAGGCATGGGAACAATACTCAGGAGCGCGCCGAAGTCCTTCCGGCTGCTCAGGGTCGCCGTAGGCCACGTAATGCACTTCGTGATTGGCGTTGAGCTGACGTAGAGTCTCGAGGGTCCGAATCTGACCACCACGATCTGTCGGATGCAAAAAATCCGTTTTCGCCCACAGGATTCTCATAGCACTCAGGCGGCCATCGAGCGGAGCATGCCTTGTTCCCAACGGGCGCGCCTGCCGTTGAGGAAGACATCGCCCCACAGTTGAAGGTTCAAGAGATTCCAAATCCGGTCCGTCGCGTCCTCGCTCCCGTTCCTGTGCCGGGTCAACAGGGAAGTGAGAGCGGGGCGGTCCATCTGATCGGCGAGCAAAGAATCCTTTTCGAGAAGAAAATCGTAGAGCGGAGCGGCTGATGGTTCAAGCAGCCACTGCTTTAGCGGCGTGGGAAAGCCCATTTTCTTGCGATGTATGATCCCGGCGGGCAGCAAGTCTCCGATTGCTTCTTTCAGGATGTACTTACCGGTTTTGCCGCGCAGCTTCAAATGCGGCGGAATCTGCGAAGCGAACTCCACGAACTGATGGTCCAGAAACGGGACCCGGCTCTCAATAGAAGCGGCCATGCTCATCTGGTCCTGCTTCATCAACAGTTCGACCAAGTACGTCTTTTTATCCGCATAGAGGAGCCGTTCGAGATACGGGAGGTGCGGGACGCTGTCAAAGTGCCGGATAAAGGTGGAGTACGCGGCCCCGGGCCGGGCCGAGGGGCCGAGGAGCGATTCGACATCTCTCGCCGAAAACGCGCCATAGAAATTTTCGAGGTAAAGCGATTGAAGGCTGCCGGTCCGGCCAAGCACAGTGTGTTTGAGTTTGCGGCGAAGATTCGCTCCCAAAAGAGGAGATACGGCGATTTGATGTCTGACGAGAGCGCGCAAGGGCTCCGGAACAACGGAGTAGGCGCGCATCTGCTGCTGACTCATCACCTGGTACCGATACCGCCCGTACCCGGCGAACAGTTCGTCGCTCCCTTCGCCGGTAAGAACGACTTTGACAGTTCGCGAAGCAAGCTCCGAGACGTGGTACAGCGACACGCTGGACGGCCAGCTAATCGGCTCATCTTCATGCCAGATCAAGTTCGGCAGCGTGTTGAAAAACTCGGCCATGCCGAGGGTAATCTCATGATGGTCGGTGCCGATCTGTTGAGCCACCTGCCGGGCATAGGCCAGTTCGCTGAACTCCGCTTCTTTGTAGCCGACGGCGAATGTCTTTACGGGTTCGCGCACCATGCGCTGCATCAGGGCCGCGATCGCGCTCGAATCCACGCCGCCGCTGAGAAACATGCCGAGAGGGACATCGCTCATCAACCGGAGTTGGACGGATCGTTCCAGAAGCTCGCGGCATTCCGCGATCCATTCGGCGTCGGACTTCTTCACGGCGTGCTGCGTGGTGGGGATCTCCCAATACCGGCGAATTTCAGGGCGAAACCGGCCGGAAGAGATCGTGAGAGAATGGCCGGGCATCAGCTTACGGATGCCCTGGAAGAGAGTCTCCTCGCCGCTCAGATATCCAAAGGAGAGGTATTCGGGGAGTTGAAGCGGATCGAGCTGCGCGGAAATGGATGGATGCTCCAGGAGGGCCTTGATTTCCGAGCCGAAGACGAAAACCCTGCCGTCAAAGAAATAGTAGAGCGGCTTTATGCCAAGCCGGTCGCGGGCGCAAAAAAGGCTACCCGTCCTGGCATCCCAGATAGCAAACGCGAACATACCCCGGAACCGGTTGACACAATCCGGGCCGTACTGCTCGTAAGCGTGGAGGATAGCTTCTGTGTCGCAGTGAGACCGGTAAACGTGGCCCGCCGCTTCCAGTTCAGGACGTAAATCGGCGTGATTATAGATTTCTCCGTTGAAAATGATGGACAACTCGCCGGTTTCATTGAACATCGGCTGCTGCCCGCTTGAAAGATCGATGATGCTGAGGCGGCGATGTCCCAAGGCAATCGACGCGTCGCAGAAGAAGCCATCGTCATCGGGGCCCCGATGCGCGATGGCTCCCGTCATGGCTTGCACGATTTTACGCTTCGGGCCTGGATCGCCGGAGCGTTCGCGCGTGAGAAATCCCGCAATTCCGCACATAGGCGCTAACGGGAGAAGGCTACCGAAGCCGGCACTGGACGTGACGGGATGGAGAATCTTCCCGGAGTGATCGGGATGGAATCCCGGAAATTCTGCATGCGGCGCGCGTCTGCGGCCACAATCAGAGGTTTTGAAATTCGTTCAAGGGCCGCGGTCAATCCCGCCAATATCGGCAATTGGACGTTATACGCGTTGGTGCTGAATATGCCGCAAGCCGCAAACGCCACTATCGACATGGAAACAGCATAGGCCAGCTTACCGACCTCAGCTAACTCAGGCTCCCGCCTCGCCGCGCGTTGAATCGAGAATAGGATTTTAAAAGAGAAGAATAGAATACTTAAATACAGGGACAAGCAAATAACCCCGGTTTCCGACGAGATCAGGAGATAGACGTCATGGGCGGTAAACCATAAGGGGGCGCGGCCGTTTGCGATCTCCAGTTCAGCGCTTTTCATGGCGAAGTTGCCGATCCCAACGCCAAAAATCGGATTACGCACGGTGAGCTCCAACGCATTCCTCATCAATTGCTTCCGCGCATTTGTAGATTCAATCGCGGATGCAGCTTCCTCCGACGTAGATGCCTGAACCTTATCGGTAAACATCGTCTTATACCGATCCAGAAGCGTCTGCGAAACAATGAAAGGAAAAACGCACGCCATCACAGCGGACAGGACAAGCACCTTAATTTTGTTACTGCCGCTCGCCTTGAAGAAGGCCAGCACGGCCATCAAGGATAGTACCAGGAGACAGGCCCGGGAGCCGGTTCGCACAATTAAAATCAACAGGATGCCCACAAGTCCGACGAACAGGATTCGAATGAAGGCGGCGCGTTTCTTGTCGACGATGGCATACAGGATGAAGGGCAGGCCGAGAAGCAGTGTGGCCGCCAAGTCGTTAGAATTGCCGAGCGATCCATAGGTTACGGAGAGCCGGCCGTCATCATTCATCTTTGTCGCGTGAAATGCGATATAGATGACTCCCACTGTGGCGACACTCAGGACGAAAACGGTTCGGCGAAACTGTTCGACCGTGAAGATCAGGCTGGCGGTCAAAACGAATGCGATGTAGGATTTCAGCCAAGTGTCCATAAAACTGCTGACACTCCCGCCTTTCCACGAACTGAAAGGAAGACTTAGAATCAATACACCCGTGAAGAGCGTAACCTGGATTCCCAGTTTAGAACTGAGCGTCTTAGGAATAAGGCCCCCGGTAAGGGCAGAAAAGGCCGCCAGCAAAGCCATAACAACCACCATATGAA
>JALYXI010000382.1 GCA_030947245.1 Acidobacteriota bacterium | reverse complement strand
TTGGCATGACTGGCTGGAAGACGCTGTTGCGTTCTCTGTCACCGATGCGCGCTACACGGCGGGCGTGGCCAACCTGCGCGCCGAAGTGAAATTGCTGCGGAACATATAATGGAGAAATGTTCTGGCTCTGGCTCCTCTTCGCATTTGCTCTTGGCGCCCTGATTGCGACCGTGATCTTCCGCGAGAAAAACGTCCGCCTCGCGGAGCGTCTCGCCGCGCTTACCAATTCCCGTGAGCAAGTCTCGAACGAATTCCGCGCCCTGGCCGCCGACGCCCTGAACCGGAACAACGAGCAGTTCCTTCACTTGGCCGAATCCACTCTGGAACGGAAGCGCTCCGCCGTGGATGATATGGTGAAGCCGCTCAAATCCTCTCTCGAAAAGGTGGACGCTCAGATTCAGGCCATGGAACTGCAGCGCCATGGCGCTTACTCCACTCTTTCGCAGCAGGTGCGGCAGATGGCGGAAACGCAGGTGCGGCTTTCCGATGAAACGCGGCGGCTGGTGGAGGCGTTGCGGACGCCCGCCGCACGCGGCCGTTGGGGCGAAGTGCAGTTGCGGCGCGTGGTGGAGATCGCCGGCATGCTGGCACACTGCGACTTCACCGAACAGGAAACCCTAAACAGCGAAGGCGGCAGGCTTCGCCCGGACCTGGTAGTACGGCTGCCCAATGACAAGCGGATTGTTGTCGATTCCAAAGTGCCGCTGAAGGCCTACCTGGAATCTCTCGAAGAGCAAACCGAAGCGGGCCGGGCCGCGAAATTAAAGGAGCACGCACTCCAGATTCGCCGCCATCTGCGAAGCCTTGGCGAGAAGGCGTACTGGTCGCAGTTTCAACCGGCGCCCGAATTCGCGATCGCCTTCCTTCCGGGCGAAATCTTCTTCAGCGCCGCCCTGCAGCAGGATCCCGAATTGATTGAGTTCGGAGTGGCGCAGAACATCATTCTCGCGACACCCACCACCCTGATCGCCCTGTTGAAAGCGGTCTGCTACGGTTGGAGGCAGGAACAGTTCGCGCAGAACGCAAACCAGATTTTGGAACTCGGCTGCACTCTGTACGAACGTATCCGCGTTTTTACCGAGCACTACAATGAGATCGGAAAGAGCTTGAATCGCGCGGCCGCGGCTTATCACAAAGGCAGCAGTTCGCTTGAAACCCGGCTTCTTTCCACAGCCCGGCGCTTCGAGGATCTGGGGGTCAGCAAAGGCGCCGGAATTCCGGACGTCTACACCGGCGACATGCCGCGCTTAGTGCCGGAAGAGCCCGCGCCGATCGCTATCCGCGCCGGGTAGGCGCTACTTGGAATCGATGATAAAGGTAGGCGCAATGCCCGCCGAGGTAGAGAACGCAGTTGCGTTCGAGGCGCTCACCCAACTGGAGCAGCCGGAAACTTTGCCCAGGTAAACTTGCGGATGGACGTCCACGTGCATTTCCTTGAACTCCAGGTGGCCGTAGTTCAATAGCGGAAAGAGAAAGCGCGCCGCCTTTACACGTTCCTGCACCACATACGGGGTACGTTGCGCCTGCCGGACGGCCCGCTCCCAACCGGCTTGGTCCATCTCCGCTCCGGCGAAACTGGGATCGTCGCCGCTGTCATCGTTCGGCTTCAGCACCAGTGTTTCGCGATGCTCTTGAATGAAGTCCAGCAGGTTGATCTCGCCGCTCTGGTGAGAGGTAACACCGGCTTTCACCAGACGGGTCCACGGCACATGATCGCGAATGGCCTTACGCTCAGCTTGCGGGAATTTCGCGGTGAGACTCTCATCGGTCAACAGCGCGAACATGGAACGTTTCTGCGCCAGCTCGGACCGGAAACTGTTTACCACGCACACCTTGTGATCGCGATAGGCTTTCACCAGGGGGTGGGAGAGATTGAACTTCACAAGGAATTCCTGGACGCTGACACGCCGGTAGATCAGACTGATTTCGAAACTGCCGGCCCGAAGCACGCCCTTGCGGTATTCCAGTTGTTCGGGCGAGATGATCTCGGTCGCGAAGCCTTCCTTCCGGAAGAAGTCGCGAAATAACTCGAACTCGCTGGAACCGGAGGGATTTCGGAATTCCAGGATTGCAATTTGCGGCTTTCCAGCGCCGTTGAACTGCTTGTACGCTTTCAGCAACGCAGCCAGAAACGGCCGCTTGCCGCCCACTCGCGTAAGATTGTAACGGCGGCGAAACTCTTTCACCGGAGGGCAATCGTAGAAGATATCCGATAACCCTTCGGAGTATGCGGCGCCCGTCAGGGAATCCGGATTGTATTGGGTCACGTGCAAAGACCCATTATTGATTTGGAGATCCAGCTTAGAGGAGACTTCGGGCACATCGTAACCCGGATCGATGGCGGCCAGCATTTTCTCAGCCGGAAGCAATTGCATTTGCGTAAGCAGGGCAGGGGAAGCCAACACCAGTTTCTGCATGCGGTCAATTGCCGACATGAGAGCCTCACCAGCCCTTACGAGCGTGTCATACTGTTTCTGGGTTACGAAGTTCGGTCGCAAAAAAGGACACAGGAGGCGGCCGCCGTATGAAAGATTTTCGGCCTGCATCTGGTCTTGTAGGGTTTTGACCCATAACAGGTCGCGATACGGCTCGGATTCAAGGATGCGGTGATATCGTGAGATCGCTTCGTTCAACTGAGACATTCTGCGTAATCAGCCATTTCTGTTCCGAGTATTGCACGGATTTTGGTAGGCTGCGTGCTTACAGATAGCACCTTTGTATTTATTTACGTACAAACAAAGGACTTATAATTACTATAAGCGCAACCGGTGTTTTTGGATTTGGTTAATAAACCGTAATATTGTCACCAAAAAAAGCCTTATTTGCCTTCTTTCGCTATCCGAACCCGGGCATTCTCCAGCTTTCTGGTCACTTTCCCGATTTCCACCGGGTCCGATTCGGAAGGAGGAGTGTTGTCCCACTCTTTCAGCGACGCCTGCCACTGCTGGACGGCTTCGCGCAGCTTACCTTCTTTGAGGTAAACGTCACCCAGATGGTCGTGAACCGTAGGATCGGCGCTCATTTTATCGAGAGCCCTACGGAGGCTGTCTTCCGCCTGATCCAAACGATTCTGCCGGTATTGCACCCAGCCGAGTGAATCGAGATAAGCTCCATTCTGCGGGTCGAGCTCTACGGCCCGCCCAATCAGCTTTTGCGCTTCGTCCAGCCGGACATCCCGGTCGGCCAGCATGTATCCCAGGTAGTTCAACGCTCCCGCATTGTCGGGGTCGATGGTCAGTACCTTGCGAAACTCGGCTTCCGCGGCATCGAAGTCTTTCATCCGTTCAAACATGGCGCCACGCGCGAACTGGACCGCCTCTTTCTCCTGCTTGGTGGTCGAGATTGCCTCGGCATCGTTGAGTGTTTTTTGCTCTTCCGTGTACTTCTTGCCCTTCTCGTAAAGCTGCGCGATCACAAGGAGCGTTTCGCGATCCTTCTGCCCTCCCATCAGTGCTCTTAACTCAGTGACGGCCGCATCGGTCTTCCCTTCGTCAGCCAGCAGCGAAGCATGAAGCAGCAGTAGAGACCGGTCTTTCGGAGCTTTTTTCAGCGCGGCCTCCGATTCCTGACGAGCCGCGGGAAGATTCTTCGCCAGCCGATAGGTCTCGATCACCTGAACGGCGGAATGAGATGCCTGGTCCGGGTCGGCTTCGGGAATTTGGCGGAATGCGGCAAGTGCCTCGGGATACTTTGCCTGCTTCTGGTAAAGGAATCCGAGGCGCTCCAACAACCGGCTCCGGGTCCTTTTCTCTTCCTCGCTGTATTGTTTCTTCGCGGTTGAATCGAGAATGGCCTTCAAGGCTTTAACGGCTTCGGGACCCTTGCCTTCGGCGTCGAGCAGATTCACCTCGTCGTAGCGAACTTCCATGTTGCCGGCGTCGAGTTCCTTTGCCTTTGCAAAAGCCGCGCGGGCCTGGACAAAATCGCGCTTCTGGCGATAGATTTCGGAGAGGCGCAACTGCACCTGGGAATCTTTCGCATCTTCGGCCGCGATCTCCTTATAGAGCGTGAGGGCCTCATCCAGCTTGTCGCTGAATAGAAGATCCTGCGCCAGGTTGCGCTTCAGACGGTTGGCATCGGGAACCAGCGGCAGGACGCGCTTCCACGTTTCGGCGGCGTTGGCCCAATCGTTGGTCTGCTCGTAGAACTGAGCGAGCGCGCCTAAGGAACGGGCATTCGGATCCTTCTCGCTGGCACGGCGCAGCATCTCAATCGCGGCGCGGGTATCGCCCACGTCCGAATACACCATAGCCAAGCCGGTGAGCGCTTCTTCGTTGCCCGCATCGGCGGCGAGCACGGCTTTATAGGCTTTTTCGGCTTCAACGGATTTCCGCGAGAGGCGATACAGCCTCGCCAGCACTAACCGGCTTTCCTGATCTTTGGGGTCTTTCTCGATAATTATCTGGTACTGGTCGATCGATTTCGCCAGCATCTTCTCATCGATCTTGTTCTGTTGCGGGTCGCCAATCAGCCTGGTATAAATTCGGCCCAGCATGCGGCGCGCATCCAGATTATCCGGATTTTGCCGGAGCATCTCCTCGGCTTCCGTTACGGCGCGATTCAGTTGACCGGCCTGAATGTAAAGATCGGTCAATTCTTCGGAAAGGAAGGTGGCGGAAGGGTCCTGTTTCAGCGCCGCCTTGTAATAATCGATTGCCTTGTTGAGGTAATCCCCGCGATTGCCGTATGCGCCAGCCATTTCGGCATACAGGTGTCCCATGGAGAAGTTGAAGTAAGCCGCACTTTTGTCGCTGACAACGGCCTTCGTTTCTGAAGGCTTCGTTTCTGTTTGGGCCAGCGCCGGGGAGGCAGCGCAAGCAATCAGCGTGACGGCGAGGAAAGGGAGGGAGAATGCTCGAACGGGACGTATCATTTTGAAGGTTCTTTCTTTACCCGGGGGACAATGGAACAAGATGGCTTCTTCCCCGTATTGTAACCGCTTGCCGCTTGTTGCAGTTGTCGGTCCAACCGGGTCGGGGAAAAGCGAACTTGGGCTTCGCATCGCTGAGTACTATGACGGCGAGATTGTGAACTGCGATTCAATGCAAATTTACTCAGGGTTCGACATCGGGACGGCCAAGGTTCCTTTGGAGGAGCGGCGCGGAATTCCACACCATCTGATCGATTGTGCGGCGCCGGATCAGGTCTTCTCCGCCGGGGATTACGCGCGGGCGGCAGCGCTGGCCATCTGTGAGATTTCCGGGCGGGGGAAGCTACCCGTTCTGGTGGGAGGTACGGGGTTCTACTTGCGCGCGCTGCTTGAGGGGTTACCGGATTTGCCGCCCCGGAGCGAACCGCTGCGACGGGCGTTGGCGCGCCGCGGCCCGGACCGTCTGCTTCGAATGCTTCAGCGGCTGGATGCCGGCGCGGCGCGGCGGATCCATGCCAATGACATCGGGCGCGTGACGCGGGCGTTGGAGATTCGCCTACTGACCGGCAAGCCGGCGCCTGCCCGCGCGTCCGGCAGCGGTTTGCCTGGATTTCGGGTGCGGAAAATTGGGCTGTTTCCTCCCCGTGAGGAACTGTATGCCGCACTCGACCGCCGGACGAAACGGATGTTCGGGGAGGGTCTGTTGGAAGAAGTTCAAGGTATTCTGGCGCGCGGCGTGCCCCCCCATGCCAAGCCGTTCGAAGCAGTCGGGTACCGTCAGGCGCTGGCCGTAGTTCTCGGCCGGATTACAGTGGCCGATGCGGTCGCCCAAGCCCAACAGGCTACACGGAATTACGCCAAGCGGCAGATTACCTGGTTCCGGCATGACCCCACTCTCCGGAAGCTGGAAGAGTTCGGTTCAGAGGCCCCGGCGGCTCTGGCGATGGAGGAATGCGCTTCCGAAACGAATTCACCGTTCTGAAGCATCTAAACCTTTGGCAGCATCTTAATACTTGATCGAAAAGCCGATGGATCGCTATACTGGCTCTTTCGCTGAACCGCAATGATGATCACGGCGAGAGACGAATCCGATCCGCTTGCCCCGCAGCGGGAAGCAGCCTTCTTCTATGGGCTATTTCTGCGCGGGCATTCGCTGGAGTTGCTGCGGCAGGATATCGACATTCCGCGGAACCTGCTGGACAAGTGGTTGCGGGCAAAGGATTTCGAGAATACGTTTCGCGACAATTTGCAGCGCGTTTACATGTACCGGAAACAGGTGCTGGCGGTGTTCGATGCGCTGGTCAGCAATGAGCAGAACCGCCTTCAGTAGTTCCGCGCCGATTGCGGCGCTGCTTCTGCTGGCCACTGGCCTTTTCGCCTTTCAGGCGAACTTCAAGCAATACACGGACGAGGAAGACAACCCGGTTCCTGTTCCGCCTCATGCTTACGACCGGACGGAATGGGCCTTTGCGCGGCTAAAGTATCCTTCCGGCCGGTATGCCGGATTCTGGGGAGGGAGGGGGAGTTGGCCGACTGACTTTCCGAAAGCGGACCGCCAGTTTGTTCAGGGCGTGAGCCGGTTGACGCGCGTCCAAGCGAGGTCGTCCGAACAGATTATCGATCTAGGCGATACTGCCGCGCCGCGCGAGATTTTTAACTGGCCGTGGGTGTATGCAGTTGAAGTGGGCCACTGGGATTTGACGGACGCGCAGTGCGCGACCCTCCGGGAGTATCTGCTGCGGGGCGGCTTCCTGATGGTGGACGACTTCCACGGCACGTATGAGTGGGATGTGTTCACGCAGAGCATGAACCGAATTTTCCCCGACCGCCCAATTGTGGAACTGCCGTCGAGTGACCCGATCTTTCACACCATCTACGATCTGGACCATCGTATTCAGGTGCCGGGAATCGTGTATTTGGAGAGTCACAAGACTTACGAAAAAGATGGCATGATTCCGCACTGGCGCGGCATCTACGACGACCACGGCCGCGTGATGGCGGCAATGACCTTCAATCAGGACAACGGGGATGCGTGGGAGCACGCGGACAATCCGCAATATGAGGAGAAGTTCACTTCACAAGCGTACCGGTTGGGGATCGACTACATTGTGTATGCGATGACGCATTAGGGCGGGTCTTGCGTGAGGCGATCTTTACTCTAAAGTTTGCCTTCCATCCAGCCGATGTGTAGCGGTGAGGGCAAGGGAGTCATGAGCCTTATTCGATGACGCCCGATCACCGGAATGACCACACATTGTACAACCGAGACGCCGCGGGCCGGCGTTATTGCAGATTTGATGAACCGGGAAGACATCCCGGTTGTCATCGTTAACGAACAGGGGCTCTTCTCTTATGTGAACCAGGCGTTCGAACAGGCGTTCGGATGGGACCGCGCCTCCATTATCGGGCACACGTTGACGATGATCATTCCTCCGGGTTTTCGCGATGCGCACAATCTCGGTTTTTCACGGTTCCTGACCACCGCGAAGGGCAGCGTGCTCAACCGGCCGCTCCGTCTGCAGGCCATAGCCAAAGATGGCGGGGAGAGAAACATAGAAATGACCATCCTGGCGGAAAAGCAAGATCACGAATGGATGTTCGGCGCCACGCTTCGTCCGGCGAACTAGATGGCGTCGGAAACGATCGCCAACTTTCGCGGCGACAATCGCGTCGCCCAACTAACCTCGACTCTTGGAAAGATGGAGGTGGCGCTGGGCGCAATTTCAGAGGCCATTGTCTGGACCGATCGTAGAGGGCGAATTCAATGGTGTAACGCGACATTTGACCGGCTGGTGGACCGCTTTCATCTCGAGGTGCTTGGCTCAGACCTGACGCAATTGCTTCATTTGAAGTCGCCCGCGATCGAAACATGCGCATTAGCATCCGGCTGTCCAGTTTCAGGCCAGTATGAGTTCAGGCGCGGCAATCAGGATCTGGTTCTAGAGATCTCCGCAACTCCCATCGAGATGACCGAACACGAATCAAGCGTCGTGTTGGCGATTCGGGACGTCACCGAACAACATCGGACCGAGAGGGCGCTACGGGAGAAAACGGCGTTTGTGGAGTTGCTCGAAGCCGTGGCCACGGCCGCCAATGAGGCCAGGAGCTTTCACGACGCTCTTGAGTTTGTAGTGCGCCGCGTCTGTGCCCATACAGGCTGGCCCGTGGGGCACGCCTATCGCACGGCTTCCGGTCCCATTCCATTTCTGGTCTCCACCGGGATCTGGCAGATCCAGGATCCAGAGCGGTTTTCCGTGTTGCGCGAAGTGAGCGAGGCGACTCGCCTGTTGCCAGGGGAGGGATTGCCGGGCGCCGTCCTCTCAAGCGGTCAAGCGCTCTGGGTCGCGGATGCGAGTCAGGATACGCGATTTCTGCGCCGCGAACTGGCCGGAGATCTTGGTGTGAGAGCCGCATTGGTTTTCCCCGTCCGTTGCGGAAAAGAGATTGTGGCCGTGCTCGAATTCTTTACGCATGACATCGTCGCACCCGATGAAGCTCTCCTCGAAATCATGGCCCAGATCGGAACGCAACTGGGGCAGGTGGCAGAGCGTGAGCGCAGCGACGCGGGATTGCGCGAAAGCGAAGAGCAATATCGCAACCTGTTCGATAACTGCCCTGCCGGAATTTACCGTTCAAGACAAGACGGGACTATCGCGATGGCGAATCCGTCATTTCTCCGCATGTTGGGCTATGCCACTCTGGCGGAACTGGCCGCTTCGGACACACTGTCCGCTTTCCTGCGCCATCGCCGCAACGGAGTACTTGAATGGACCGGCGTCTGTTCCGAGGCCGCCTGGGTAAAAAAAGATGGCACGGAGATTCTGGTTCGAGACACCGTCCGCTGCGTGCG
>JALYXI010000381.1 GCA_030947245.1 Acidobacteriota bacterium | reverse complement strand
AGCAGCGGTCCGTTAGAAATCGGTGCAGGTTTTGAATTCGTGGAACCGTTCGTCGATCTCCGCCCGCGAGAGCGTGCGGAAGCGGTCCGGGCCGAATTTTTCACAGCAGAAGCTCCCCATGACAGATCCGTAAATGACGGCGCGGCGCAGATCGGTGTCTTCGATTTCGCCTCGCGCTGGTGAAACGGCCCGGCTGGCCAGATAGCCGATAAACCCACCGGCGAAACAATCGCCTGCGCCTGTGGGGTCAAAAACGTCTTCAAGTAAATAGCCGGGCACCATAAAGTGCCTTTCGCGGCTGAACAGGATTGCTCCATGCTCCCCGCGCTTAATCACCAGGGTTTGCGGGCCCATTTCGAGAATCACCTTGGCCGCTTTCAACAAATTGTGCTCACCCGAAAGCATCCGGGCTTCGCTGTCGTTGATCAGCAGAAAATCCCATTCTTTGATTGTGACCAGCAGCTTCTCGCGGTGATCGGCGATCCAGTAGTTCATCGTGTCGCCCCCCACCAGCTTGGGCTTCCGCATCTGTTGCAACACAGCCCGCTGCAATTCCGGTTGAATATTCCCGAGCAAAAGATATGGCTCGTCACGATGCGTCTCAGGAAGTTGCGGATTGAAATCGGCAAAGACGTTCAGATCCGTCACCAGGGTGGTGCGGTCGTTCATGTCGGGCGAGTATACGCCGGACCAGAAAAAAGTCTTTCCTGGAACGCTGGTCAGGCCTTCCAGATCGATCCCCCGGCTACGGAGGAAATCCTTATCCTTTTCCTTGAAATCGTCACCGACGACGCCGACAATGCGGGTGTGAGTAAAGTAGCTCGCCGCAAGAGCGATGTAGGTGCAAGCGCCGCCTAAGATGCGGTCTACTTTGCCGTGAGGGGTTTGGACCCCGTCATACGCGACGGAGCCAACAACAACAAGAGACATTTATTGATTGTAACGGGAGAGATCAGAGAAACAGTGCTGGCGAAATGTCCGCCTAAAATCTCATTTAACTGACATTGACAATCTGGTATCACATCTAATGTCAGAACAGGAGTACTTTCATGAATGTCTCTCTCACACCTGAGCTGGAAAAATTTGTTAGTGGCAAGGTGGAGTCCGGCCGCTATAACTCGGCTAGCGAGGTCGTCCGGGAAGCCCTCCGGCTTCTCGAACAGCATGACTCGGCGCGGGCCGCCCAGCTGGCGGAATTTAACGGGGAACTCGGACGCCGCTTAGCCCGACTCGACCGCGGCGAAATGTTGGACCCGGCCGGGACGCGCGCCCGGTTGCAGCGCAAGTCTGAGCAGCGCCGACAACCGCGCGCATGAGCTGTTCGATGCCTTTGCAGCTCTCGGGCGGACTCCCGGCATGGGGCACAAGCGCGGTTTTGTTCTGGCCGGTCGGCGCTTACTCATCATCTACCACGCGCAGCGTCGTCCCATCGAGATCGTGGCGGTCACGCAGGGTGCGCGCGATATGCCCGCATTCCTCACCCGGTGGAGGCGCCATTGATCAAGGGATAGGATAATGCTTCCGTGAAACGGCTTCTTGCGCGCCAGCCCCAGCTATTTCTTCAGCAGTGGCGCGGCGTAGCGAAACACGGTCGCCGCGACCTTCTCATTTCCTGCCGCCGTCGGATGAATGCTGTCCTGCTGCATCATACCGGGGCCGCTTGCCGCCACGCCCTGCAACAAAAACGGAATCAAGACCAGTTTGTACTGCTTCGCCAGGTCCACGTACATCTTCTCGAAAGAACGAATATAGTCGGCGCCGTAGTTTCGCGGCAGCGTCATTCCGGCAAGCACCACCTTCGCTCCGCTCGTTTGAAGAGCAACGATCATCTGCTCCAAATTGGCGCGAGTCCCCGCCACGGGCAAGCCGCGCAAACCGTCATTGCCGCCAAACTCGAGAATCACGACCGCCGGTTTCACCGCTAGCACTTCGCGCATGCGTTCCACGCCGTCCGTGGTGGTGTCGCCGCTGACCCCAGCGTTCACAACCCGGTAATGATAACCCTTCTGGTCCAGCATCCTTTGCAGGTAATCGGGAAAACTCTTCCCCGGGTCGGCGCCGAATCCCGCCGAAAGACTGTCCCCAAACGCTACTACCGCCGGACGGGTATCGGGCGCTGCCGCACTTGCCATACCCAGAAAGAGTGCGCCGAAGATCGCGATAACTCTCATCTGAAACGTGTATTCCACACCTAATGTCATAGTAAAAGAGAGGACTCCCCCATCCCACCACCCATCATTTCCGTGGCCGGAATCACACGCACCATCACCAACGGGGCGCACCGGGTTGAAATTCTGAAAGGCATCAATTTCGACGTCCCTGCGGGCCAGTTCGTTGCGATCATGGGCGCATCCGGAAGCGGCAAAAGCACTTTGTTGGGGCTACTGGCCGGCTTAGACAATCCAACCACCGGCCGGGTAATTCTCGATGGCGAGGATATCACGGGCCTCGCTGAAGACAAATTGGCGCTGGTGCGCGGGCGCAAAATTGGCTTTGTTTTTCAGTCTTACCACCTGATTCCCACGTTGACCGCCGAAGAAAATGTTCTGCTTCCGGCAGAGCTGACCGGGCAAACGGAGGGCGCGGCCGAGCGGGCGCGGGAACTGCTGGAACGCGTGGGTTTGGCGTCCCGCCGGGGGCACTATCCCGTTCAACTTTCAGGCGGTGAACAGCAGCGGGTTGCCCTGGCGCGCGCCTTTATGGTGCACCCGCCGATCCTGCTGGCCGATGAACCAACAGGCAATCTGGACAGCGGCAACGGAAACCACGTTCTGGAATTGCTCATCGACCTGAACCGCCGGGAGAACACGACGTTGGTTTTGGTGACGCACGATGCCGCCCTCGCCCGGCATGCGGACAGGCGCATTACTCTGCGCGACGGACTTGTAATCAGCGATGATGGCCCCACCGCCTTCCAGGAGGCGGGTGCCGCGCCAGCTACGCACGTTCGCTAACATTGCCTGGCGCGAATCGCGCGCTTCCGCCGCGAAGTTTACGTTTGTGATTCTCGCCGTGGCCCTGGGGGTCGCTTCGCTCACCGGCGTGCGCGGATTCAGCCGGGCATTTCAGGCCGTGTTGCTGCGGGAAGCGCGTACACTCATGGCGGCGGACCTTTCCGTCCGTGTGTTCACGCTTCCTTCCGCGGCTCAAACCGCGGCCATGGAACGCCTCGCCTCGAAAGGCATCACGCGTACCTGGATCACGGAAACCATTACGATGGCTTCCGTCTCCCCGGATCTTCCGCCCCTCCTGGTTTCGGTGAAAGCCGTCGACCCGAACGTCTACCCTTTCTACGGCGCCGTAAAACTGAGCCCGCCGGGTGGCCTCGCGCAGCAGCTTACGGCGGACACGTGCGCCGTTTCAGAAGACCTTCTTTTACGCCTCAAGCTGCATCCGGGCGATTCGCTTCGGATCGGCGGGCAGCCGTTCCGCATCGTAGCGCGTGTTGACAGTGAACCGGATCGCATGTCGGGTTCGCTCAATGTGGGGCCCCGGATTCTTATGTCGCGAGCTGCTTTGGACCGCGCAGGACTCATGATCGCGGGCAGCCGCGCATCGGAACGATTCCTGTTCCGCATTCCCGTAACCGCGTCGGTGGAAGCTGTGCGCAATCAGTTGAAGGGTGTTTTTCCCGACGCTTTAATCACGGATTTCCGGCAGACCAATCCCGCGATCGAGCAGGGGCTCGAACGGGCAACGACGTTCCTCAGCCTGGTGAGCCTGATCGCGTTGATCGTGGGTGCGCTCGGTGTCGCGACCGCCATTCAGGCCCACTTGGCGCAGAAAATGGACAGCATCGCGGTGATGAAGTGCCTGGGAGCGAGGTCTTCGCAAATCATCTGGATTTACGTGCTGCAAACCGCCGGATTGGGGCTTGCCGGTGGCGTGCTTGGAGTTCTGGCGGGACTGGCTGTACAGCGGGCCTTTCCTGTTTTCATCGCGCGGTACTTCAGCGTGAGTGCCCATGTGCCCTGGGACTTCGTCACGGCAGGGCAGGGGATCGCGATCGCATTGCTCT
>JALYXI010000378.1 GCA_030947245.1 Acidobacteriota bacterium | reverse complement strand
GGCCATGCGGTTGCACCGTCTGGATTTCGGAGATATTGTAAGCTGCGATCTCCTCAATCGAATAGCTGGCCCGCCCTCCATCCAGGCCCCGCGATTGCAAACAATAGAAAGGTTGCTTCGCGGACATATTTACCGCCAGAGCCCGCAAGCTCAACACGTTTCCGCCTCCGCCTGGAACACAGAAAAACGGGGGGCGTGAACCTGTGGTCCGCAGGGGCACCAGCGAGCGGAACTTCTCTAAGTCGCCGAAGTTCAGAAAGTGTGCAAACTGCTCCACCGTCGGCGCCCGCAGCAACACCGCCAGAGAGAGGTTCTCCTGCGAGAACTTGTCGATGATCTTCCCGTATAACTTAACGGCCAACAGAGAATGCCCTCCCAGATCGAAGAAGTTATCCTGAATTCCCAGAGGGGAAATTCCCAGCACCTCCTCCCAGAGTTCCAACAGCTTTCTTTCCACGTTTGAGCGCGGCGGAGCCAAATTCCGCTGGAGACCCACTCCCGGATCCACAGGAACAGGCAGCTTGCGGCGATCCACTTTTCCGTTCGTTGTCAGCGGTATGTTCTCCAGGTTTACAAAGGCGGCAGGAA
The DNA here is from genome assembly GCA_030947245.1 of Acidobacteriota bacterium. GTDB lineage: Bacteria > Acidobacteriota > Terriglobia > Bryobacterales > Bryobacteraceae > JALYXI01. The sequence goes on along the minus strand of JALYXI010000378.1, from coordinate 2,925 downwards.
CCATATATTCCGGCAGCTTCGCTCTCAGGAGTTTCCGGATTTCGTCTGAATTGGCGTTTTTTCCGCTCCTCGGGACAATGTAGGCAACCAGGCGCTTGCCGCTGAGTGCATATTCCTGTAGGATCACCAGCACCTGTCCCACTCCCGGATCTTCCCGGATCACGCTTTCAATTTCACCCAGTTCAATCCGGAAACCCCTCAACTTCACCTGCTGATCGATCCGGCCCAGGTATTCCAGGTCTCCCGCCGCGCGGAACCGTGCCAAATCTCCGCTCCGGTACATACGCGCACCCGGCTCGCGGGAAAACGGATCGGCAATGAATCGTTGCCCGGTCAGTTCTGGCCGGTTCAAATAGCCACGCGCCACCCCGCTACCGCCCACATACATCTCGCCGGCCACTCCCACCGGTACCGGCTCACCTTCCGCATCCAACACGTACACCGAAAGATCGCGCAACGGCCTGCCAATCAAACTTCCCCGAGCGGATCGTGCATCGAGTTCGGTAACCACCCTTTCTGTTACATGCACCGTAGTTTCGGTGATCCCATACATGTTCACCAACTCAGCTTTTTCAGTTCCCGCTCGCTGGAACCAAGGGCGCAAGGTCGAGAAGTCCAACGCCTCCCCACCAAAGATTACAAGCCGGAGCGGCGTAGGTTCCTCATCCGGCACGGCCAGCCATTGCCGGAACGCGGATGGCGTCTGATTTAAGATCGTGACTCGCTCACGCCGGACCAACGCGGCGAATTCATCCGGAGAACGGCTGACTAGGTAGGGCACCACAATCAGTCGGCCGCCGGTCAACAAAGCGCCCCAGATCTCCCAAACGGAGAAATCGAACGCCGGCGAATGGAACATGGTCCATGTGTCTTCCGGCGAGAAATGGAAACTCTTTTCCGTCGCGGTGAACAAGCGAAGTACATTGTGCTGGGTGACCATGCAACCTTTAGGCTTTCCGGTCGAACCCGATGTATAAATCACATACGCAGTCTGCGCGGGGTCGAAGAGCAGCCCCACATTCGTTTTCGGTTTGGCCGATGCTGCTTCCGGGGCCAGCACCTGCAAGCCCTCGGGGAGAACAGCGGCCCCGGGCGCATCGGCGATGACAATCCGAACGCCGCTGTCGGAAATCATGAAGCTAATCCGGTCAGCGGGATACGAAGGATCCAGGGGAACATAGGTGCCACCCGCCTTGATAATCGCCAGCATGCTCGCAATCAGGTCGAGTGTTCTCTCCTGGCACAGAGCCACCCTTGTCTCCGGCCCGACGCCCAGCGCGCGCAAGTGATGCGCCATCTGGTTGGCGCGTTCATTCAATTCCCGGTACGTCCAAGACTCCTCATCGCAAACCGCCGCCACTGCGTGCGGCCGCTCTGCGGCGTGCTCCTCGAACAGTTCATGAATACACCGGAAGTCGTCAAATCTTTCCGGTTGGTTCCAATCGTAAAGCACTTGCTGCCGTTCAGCCGCGGTCAGCAACGGCAGGGTTCCCAGGCGCCCTTCGGGACGCGCCGCCATTCCCTGAAGAATCACTGTCAAGTGTCCCAGAAGCCTGCGAATCGCCCCTTCTGTATACAGCCGGCTGTCAAATTCTATCTTCAACGTCAACTGCGCGCCTCCATAGGCCGCTAACGTCAGCGCGTATCCGGTTTGCTCGCGCAACTGGCTTCGCCGCCGCTCCCATTTGCCGCCCAGCGCTTTCAGCCGGGTAGCCATATGCTCGTTCTCATACACAACCAGCGTGTCGAAAAGAGATGCACCCGGCGGCAGTTCGCTGGCTTCTTTGATTTTTACCAACGGCGTATGTTCATGATCGCGAAGCGCCAGCCAGTCTGCACGTAACTGCTGCAACCATTTATCAACACGCGCTTCAGGATCCACTTCCGTCCGCACCGGGATGGTGTTTAGGAAAAGCCCCGTCATTCGATCCGCCCCGGGGATTGAGGAGCGGCGCGAGGACTTCGTCGCCCCAAAAAGAACGTCACTCTCACCCGTGTAACGGCTTAGCAAGATAGCCCATGCACCCTGAACCAGAGTGTTCATCGTGACCCCTGTCTGAACGGCTAATCCCGACACTGCAATCGTAGACGAAGCGGAAAGGCACACTTCCATCTCTCCGTACTGGGGGCGGTCCTGTACTTCCCGGTCGCGGTCTGGATCGTCCGGGACCGGTGTGGGCGCGGTGAAGCCCTTCAGCCGTTCCTTCCAAAAACTATCCGAGCCGGTGTCATCCCGCTCCATCAGCCACTGGGCATATTCGCCGAAAGGCCGCGAAGGAGAGGAATCCGGGTGGCCGCCTGCCGCCAATTCTTCAAGCGCGCTAAAGACCTCGTTCACCACCGCGAGAATTGACCGCCCGTCCAACAAAGCATGGTGAAATGTCCAGACCATGCGGTAGTCGCTTTCACTTACCCGAAACAATGTAATCCGCATGGGAGTGCAAGCTGAAAAATCAAATCCGCGTGAACGGTCTCTTTCTAAAAATCCGTCCCACTGGGCTTCGCCCATTTCTTCCCAATCGATCCTGCTCTTAGACTCGATCTCTTGAACAAACTTCCCGGACCCATCCCAAAGGAATAGGGTGCGCAAGATCTCATGGCGGTCTGCCACCAGACGCCATGCTTCCTTCAAATGTACGGTTTGCAAGCTTTCGGGTAATTCGATTATCAATTGCTCGACATTGATCCCGGAAGCCGGTCTGGACAGGCTTTGAAATAACATTCCAGCCTGAAGGTTTGTAAGTCCGTACATAAGTATTGGTGTAACATGATCTACCTGGGGTTATAAAGCTAACATTCAAACTCAAACATTGTCTTGTACCCCGTACCATCTCACACCGTACTTTTGATTTTTGCTTCGGAAGAGGGGACCGGGGGCTGTCCCTTAGCAATATGCAGTCCGATTTACCCCTGAAGAAAGTAGTT
>JALYXI010000365.1 GCA_030947245.1 Acidobacteriota bacterium | reverse complement strand
CTGGATCAGCACAACATCGCGCTGGGGTAGCGGATACCGGTCGTCGCTCGAGCCGGATCGCCGCAGCCCCTACACAGGTTTTCGGATCTGCCGCAGCCTCCCCGGTGGTCCGGCTGCTGTCCCATTGAACGAAAGCTGGTTCGCTCCTTACAACCAAGTGCCCGCCACATTCAAGAATCTAACCGGCACGCTCACGCCTCTTGCAAAAGGTATCCCGGACATCGCTGCCTGGACGAAACAGCGGCTCATTCTTATGACAAATGGGCCGCAGCGCTCGGCGTCATGGATTGCGTCAAGCCCGCGCCTAATGTGCGGCATGTCCGGACAGATCACGAGCCGGCGTTCACTGGTGAATTGATGTACTTGCAAGTAGAGCCCGATTATTGGGAGAAGATCTACCTGATGTTGCCCAACGGCGCGGATCTTTCGAAGGCGCTGCCTGTTGTAATCGTGCCGTTTTATGACGTGGATACCGCGGCGGGTAAGAATTTGGGCGGCAGGCGAACCAACCCGCTCGGCACGCGGTCTTACGGCTACCTCGCGGTCCAGCAGGGCATGGCCGCTGTCGCAATCCGCTGGTACGGCGAAAGCTACGGCGAAAACTCAGCCGAGGTGGTTGCCAATCTCAAGGCGCGCCATCCGCGAGTGACCGGCTTGGGCAAATGGGTCTGGGATTCGCAACGTTTGCTGGACTATCTTTCCACCCGTCCGGAACTGGACATGGCGCGCGCAGGAATGATCGGCCATTCGCTTGGCGGCAAGATGACTCTCTACGCGGCCGCCATGATGAGCGCATCCGCGCCGCGGTCAGTTCCGAGCCGGGAATCGGACTCAGTTTCTCCAACTACGATGACTTCTGGTACCTGGGCGAGAACCTCGCCCAACTCGCTCCTGGCACGGACCAGCACGAGTTGCTGGCGCTGATTGCGCCCCGGCCCTTCCTCCTGATCGGAGGCGATTCTTCGGACACAGACAAAAGCTGGCACTATATCAACGCTGCCCGCAGCATTTATTCGCTCTACGGCGTTCCTAACCGGATTGGGTACGTGAATCACCGGAAAGGGCACTCGCCCACGCCCGAAGCGGTGCAGTTAGCGATGGCGTGGCTGGGTCATTTTCTCTAAATAGGCTTTACGAGAATTCAGGGTTTCTGTAGTAAACACAATTGCGGAACCTTGCGGTGGTTCATTTGAACTAAACGGCTCCGAGACCTGGGCCAGTCAATTCACTGGTGTCCATGGTTCCATCGGTTACGTGGAAGATACCCGGAAACTACTTGTCCCAGCCTTTATTGGCCGCCGGCATAAACTGGCGGGAATTCGCCTCGATCGCGGCCACGCCCGGCACCCGAGCCGAAATGGATGCCGATTGGATCAGCGAAGCTCCAGGGCAAGTCAGATCCTGAACGCAAAGAAACATGTTATGTTTTTGCCCCACAGCCGCCATCAGCATGGCTTGGCTCTGTTGCTTGCAGGCCTTCAGGGCAACACCGGTGTAACCCATTTCGCGCGACAGCAGCTCGGCTTCAATGTCCGTGAGCGCCTCGTCAATCACCACCGGCTTTAGCTGAGAGGCGCGATGCATGTCCTGATCCCTGTGCGATTTCAAATCGCGTGAGGTCGGCTGTTCCACATATTGGATGCGCCGATACCCGGACGGCGACTTCTCCTTCATCCGGCGCAAGAAGTCGATCAGATATTCCACGTTGGGACACTTCTCGTTGAAATCCAGCGAATATACATAATCGTGAATGCCGCGTTGCTTTTGGGTTTCGGTAGTCACCCGGTCGACGGTAAGAACACGGTTGATGTCCCAGTCCAGTTGATCGCCATTTAGCTTGATCTTGAAGTGAGTCAAGCCGTTGTATCGGATCCACTCCGGGAGCGTCTCGGGAAGGCCGTCATTCACCCGCTTAGTGATGTCCTGATCGGTGATCGGGTCCACGGCGCTTACCAAGTGGTACATGGGCATGCGCGGCTTGGGATCCTTGCTGACGTACTGGCTCAGGTACTCGCCTTTATAAGCCGCGCCCAGGTAATGCGAGAGGTCATAATTCATGAACTCCGGCCCGTACGTACGGTAGCAATTCAGGCCGTGGGCCTTCCCGTAAGCATCATGTACGGAAGCGTCGAAGGCGCTGGCCGTTACGATCGCGCATAGCTTCGGAATGGGCTGCCCGAGCTTCATCTCCTTCTCGACCTCTGCCGCCGCCTTCAGATATTCCGGTTCCAAGGCGACATTGAGGTCGATGGGATGGCCGTGTTCCTTGTAAGCCGCCGTGATCTTCGAGATTTTCGCGGCCAGTTTCTTCATGGCATCCAGAGTTGTGTCGTAACCTAGCGTGTGTGACGGGAATGACCACACATTGCCCATCGGCATGGAGCCGAACCCTCTGACCACTTTGCCATCGGCTGTGCGGACGCTGGTATTCACGTTGATGATCGTGGCGCGGTCGAGTACCGTGCCGCCGAACTTGATTGGCGTCCGGTAGATGTAATCTTGGTAGCTGTGATTGACGTCCTCAATGGAGACATCGGTTCGCTTGGACGCGCGCCCGATCCGGAAGAGAAACGGCAGCGCGACCGCGGCGCGCAAAACACTGCGGCGGCTAACGTCCGGGTGATTGGAATTCATTCTTTAAATCTTCATTCATAAACTAAAAGACTGCAACAATGGCAAGGTAACATCAGGCTGCTTTTAGCAGGGCAACGATGTTCTCGATGACTTCCGTTCTGTAGGAGAAGCTTCAGAAGCCGGATGATCCGGGCTGTGGCGGAGGGCATCGAGATGATCCGTTGATGACGATGCGATCCGAAGCAGTGGTATACAAAAAGGCGCCGGCTGCCAAACAGCTTTGCAAAGTCTCCATCGGTCGTCGTCTCCTGTTCTCGTCTCGATAACAAGATCATCGGACAGAGGACCGGTGGTTTCAAAAAATTCAAATATCTTTGGCTAGCTTTTTGCTCCCAATCAACCTGATCCCAACGAAGGTTCACGATCTCCGTTTAACAGTCAGGGCGCCTAAAAGCGTAGACTGGATAAGAGAATCAGTTTATGGCACAAACACTGCTCGAGCAACTTCGCAGTATGACAACGGTGGTGGCTGATACCGGGGATTTTAACTCCATTTTGAGGTTCAAGCCCCAAGACAGCACCACGAATCCTTCTTTGATTGCCGCGGCCGCCCAGATGCCCGCCTACAGCGCTCTAGTTGACGACGTGCTACAGCAGGCTAAGAAGGAACTGGGTGAGAAATCAACCGACAAGGAAGTCGCGGCCTTGGCCTTCCAACGTCTGGCAGTTGCCTTCGGAAAAAAGATTCTGGCCGTCATTCCCGGCCGCGTATCCACGGAAGTGGATGCCCGGCTCTCTTTTGACAGGGAAGCAACTAAGCGGCAAGCGCACCAGATCATTCAGCAATACGACAGTGCGGGTGTTTCCCGCGATCGCGTGCTGATCAAGATTGCTTCTACCTGGGAGGGCATCCAGGCCGCCAGAGATTTAGAAAAAGAAAACATCCACTGCAATCTGACCTTGCTCTTTGGCATGCATCAGGCGGTTGCTTGTGCGGAGGCTAAAGTAACGTTAATCTCGCCGTTCGTAGGGCGCATTCTGGATTGGTACAAGAAAGACACGGGCCAGGACTATCGCGGAGCGGACGACCCCGGCGTTCAGTCCGTTACGGCCATCTACAACTACTTTAGAAAGTTCGATTACCGGACTGTCGTAATGGGAGCAAGCTTCCGCAATCTGGGCGAGATCACTGAACTGGCTGGCTGCGATCTGCTGACCATCTCACCCAAGCTGTTAGGAGAATTGGATTCCACTGAAGGGGAACTGCCGCGTATGCTGAGTCCGGAGAAGGCGAAGGCCACGCCAGCCATACGCCTCTCTATGGACCAGGAAACCTTTGAGAGAATGCACCACGAAGACCGAATGGCCCACGAGAAACTGACCGAAGGCATTGAGGGCTTCAGTTCCGCGCTGGAGGAACTCGAAAAGCTGCTCGCCAACCGTCTTTCCGAGTTAGGCGCAAATACCTGCCCAGAACTGGCGACCAAATAGAATCGCTCGAATGG
>JALYXI010000352.1 GCA_030947245.1 Acidobacteriota bacterium | reverse complement strand
CGCCATGGCCCAGGATGTATAGACAGACTGCAGCGTCGCGGCCGTCCACGTGAAGCTGGGATAGTTGCCGAATAGGTCCGTACCGCCGCCCACGTTCGGAGCGGTGCGGAACACAGGATGGTTCAGTGCATTCAGCGCATCCACACGGAACTGGATGCGGCGCTTCTCCCCCAACTGGAAGTTCTTCTGGACGGATAAATCGAGAGTTTGGATGAGTGGTCCGGTGATTCCGCTGACCGTTCGGGGCGCATTGCCAAGCTGTCCCGCGACCGGCAGTTCGAAGGCTGAATAATTCACGTAAGGCGCGCACTGAGCACCTGTAGGGCAGCTCCGTTTCCAATCCGGGTTAATGAGGGGAACATTGGGAATTATGTTGGGGCGGATCTCGTGAGTGTGGAACGTATCGATGTAGGTATCGGTGGCAATGGTCGGGGTGAAGGGATAACCGGTGGTGAGCCGCTCTACGCCAGAGATGTTCCAATTGCCGAACGCAAACTGCAGGGGAGCCCAGGCGCTGTTGCCGAACATCTGGCCTTTGCCGTAAGGAAGGTCGTAAACGGCGACCAGATTCCATGCATAGGGAATGTTGAACGTCGAAACGGAGCGGTCACTGGCCGCGGTGGCTCCGAAGCTGTATTGGCCTCCGCCCACGCTGCCGGTTGTGAGGGAATTCTTGTCGGGGCTGGCGTCCGAGGCGTTGTCGATCGATTTCGACCAGCGGAAGTTCGTGTACATCGTGAGGTGGCGCGCTTGCCAGCGATAACTGACCAGCGCGGAGTGGAAACTGCTGTTTCCGGAGGCGTCGAAAAAGCTGCTGACGCCGGAGTATCCAAGGTATTGCGATGCAAGGGAAAACAGAGGCACAGTAAGGGCGCCGCCGCTCGAGTTCTTGCGGCCCAGCGGATCCGGGACGGTGGTGGTGGCCTTGATGTTGAGATTGACCAGGCTGGCGAGATAACTGGAGGGCGGGTTGTTCAGGACCACCGCGGGCATGTACAGATGCGTGCCCTTGCTTCCCGCGTAGGACAATTCGAACACGCCATGCGAGCCTACCTGCCGTTGTAGAGAGAGGCTCCAGTTCTGTAGGTAGGGGACGTCGGTTTTGCCCGTGATCACATTTCCGGGGAAAGTTACGGCTGTGTTGTAGACGAGCCCGCTGGGATTATCGGCCAGGCCGAGAACCTGCTTCACAGGGAGGCTGGCGACGAAGGGTGGATTGCTGGAGAGCCGCGTTACGGGAATGCCTGTTGTGCCGTCACCCAGCGGAAGGGGGCTCGTAAAAGTCTGTCCGGCCGTTTCGCCGTAATTTGCGGCTCCCGAAGTGAAGTTCGGCACAGGGTTACGGTTCTGGCCGGTCAGCGGTGCATGGGAAATGCCGTAGCCGCCGCGAACCACCCAGGCACGCAGAAGCGAGAGGCTGGGTGTGTAAGCGAATCCGAAGCGCGGTTCAAAGTCGAGCCAGTGGATGGGTGTGAGGTAGGGAGACCGGCCGCCGTAGCCGGAAAACGCGAATGGGACGACGGTTGCCTGGCTGATTACAGGAAGACCGGTAACGGCCGAGGCGGGGAGACAATCGGGAAGTTGGCAGGGTGTTGCGAGTTGCGTGGTCTTGGCCTGCGAAGGATCCAGAAAGCCTTGCAGGTTGTTGTTTTCGGTACGGGGAAGTTGAAGCGAATAGCGCAGGCCGATGTTAATGGTAAGGTTCGGGCGCACGCGCCAGTCGTTCTGTACATAGCCCGCAGCCGCGCCCCAGCGGTAGTAGTACGGGATGGCGGTGTTCGCCAGCACGATGGATTGCGGAACGCCAAGCAGGAAGCTGGCCACGGCGTTCCCCCCGATGGCGGATTGGACACCGGCAGCGCCGGTCTGATCCGTCTGCAAATAACGGAACTGGTAATTGCCGCCGGCGATGCTGTAGAGGGACTGGTCATTCAGCAGAGCGCGCGACAGATCGACGCCGAACTTCCAGGTGCTGGAGCCGCGGGTCACGTAGACGTTATCGGCGATCTCATATTGCTGCTCCAGGCTGTACCCCAAAGTGGAGGGTTGCGAACCGATGTTGGCGGGGCTGTTGCCATTGTCATAGATATTGATGAGAGGGAGGCCACCCTTGGTCTGGCTCGGCAGCCCGAATTCAGTGCTGAGGTTTTCGCCGGAAACCACGTCAAACCGGGGAGAAAGCTGGCCACTGAAATCCGCACGCGTATAGGCAAGACGGAGCTCATTCACGACCGTTGGGGAGATAATCTGCGTGTCGCTCAACGTGTATTGTTTCGACTTACTATAGGTGCCACTGTTTCCGTTTGTCGGGTACGCAGGATCATTGGCGCTGATGCCGACCACCGGCGCTGTAGTCCAGCGGAAACTGGCGTGGTTATTGGTTCCGAAGTTGTGATCGATCTTGGTGTTATAGCGCGTGCTCTGGTTGCTCAGATATTGATACGTCACGTAATTCTGCAGAACGCCGTTGCTGTCGAGGAAGTAAGGGGTGTTGGATTTCGGAACGAACTGGAGGAGCTTCAGCGAAGTGGGATCCAGCATGGACGAGGGGATCTTATTGCCGGGGAATTGTGGATAGATGGAGCCGGTGGGGAGCGGAGCGATGAGAAACTGATTCCCCACCTGGACAAACTGGTTATAAATGTTTGGATTGTTGTTGGGAAGGAACGCCGAGGCGGGGAATTGGGATTGCAGCGCAGCGGGAACCCAGGCGTTCTGGCCAGCTAACTGGACCAAATCGCTGAAGTCGCCTGCGCGCATGGCGTCAGTAGGGACTGCGGCAACCTGCTGCTGCTTGTCGCTTTGATAACGCGGTTCGGCCGCAAAGAAGAAGAAAGTCCTGTTGCGTCCGTTGTAAAGCTTGGGAATCACCACGGGGCCGCCAAACTGTCCATCGAACTGATTCCAGCGCAGATTGTTTACGGGGCGGTTCACTAAGGCCTGCGTAAAGGGCGAGGCGTTGGCGGCGGGATTCCGGGCGTACCAGAGAGCGAGGCCGTTGTAGCTATTGGTTCCGGATTTGGTAGTGATGCTGATGATGCCGCCACCGCTTTTGCCGTATTGGGCGTCAAAGCCGTTGGTTTGGACGGTAAATTCCTGCACGCTTTCCGGAGAGAACGAGACTGCTTCGCGGGCGAGGCCCACACCGGTGTTGTTGATGCCGTCCGCCAAAATGTTCGTGCTTCCCGCGCGGCCGCCGTTTGCCTGAAGATTGAAACCGGGCAAGGGCGCGCCGCCGGTAAGTTGCGGGTCCGACGTCCCGACATCGCCGGTAACGTTTCCCACCGTAATAGCGAGGTCAAGAACGCTGCGTGTCGGCAGTGGCGTATCGTTCAACATGCGGGCGCTGATGGTCTGGCCGAGCGTGCCTGACTCGGTGTTCACGATGGCGGCGTTGGCTTCGATGGTTACTTCGCTCGCGACATCGCCGGGTTGTAGGATCGGGTTCACCGTCGCGACTGTCGAGGTGTCCACTTTCACGCCTTCCAATACGGACTTCTTAAATCCGGGGGCCGAGACTTCAATCCTGTACGTGACAGGATCGAGATTTTCCTGGATGAACGAGCCCTTGCTGCTGGCCGTGATCCTTCGAGTTTCGTTGGTACCGGCGTTGACGATGACGATCACGGCGCCGGGCACCATGGCGCCGCTGGAATCCGTTACGTTTCCGCTGAGGCCTCCCCGGTTCGTTTGGGCGGTAAGCGTGGCAAATGACAGCAGGGATAAGAAAAAAGCGCAAAGGAAGCGTTTCATAAGACACCTCGGTGAATAGGACCGATCCGCATGGTTTAAACCGGTGCTGGAATCTCTTACTTTTGACTAACCGCCCCGGATCTTCTTGAGAGCAATGAAGCCCGTAGCTTTCGTAAACGGGGAGAAACCACCTC
>JALYXI010000317.1 GCA_030947245.1 Acidobacteriota bacterium | reverse complement strand
CCATTTCCGCCGCGAGCGGGTTCTCTTCGGGCAGGTTCTTGGCCAGCATCTGGGCAGATGCCTTGATGGTACCCAGCGGATTACGCAGCTCATGGGCCAGTCCCGCCGAAAGCTGACCCAGCGCCGCCAGACGTTCGGAACGCCGCATGGCGGCTTCGGCTTCGCTCAGGTGCCGATTGGCGCTGGCAAGCTGCTCCGCCACGCTACGGTACTGGGCGTTCTGTTCGCGGAGCGCGCCGGCGAGCGCGTTCACCAGGTTGCCTGCCACCGCGAGGAACAGCAGCCGCAGCACTAGCACGCGCACTTGATCCGGCTCGATTTGAAACCGGTTCCAATCGATGAAGAGCAGGAACGAAAGATAAGCGCCGCAGGACAGCAAGCTGAACAGCAAGGTGGGGAACACGTCGAGCGAAGTGGCGGCGCTGACGATGGGCAGCAGCAACATCAGGTAATAGCTCGACGCGACGCCGCCGGTCCAGCCAATCAGGAAGTAAGCGGCGGTCAGTTTCAACAGAATCCAGAACACCTTGCCGTGGAGCGTGGCGGCAAACGGAAGCTTCGATTCGGCGATCTGGAGCGCACCCAGGATTGCGATGAGGCCGATCTCCCACACATCGCGGGACGGGCTGAGCGTCGCGATCGCGGTGAACAGAAGTACGAGAACTGCGTCCTGTGCGCTCGGGCGGGGCACCGGATTACTTCAACTGGTCCAAATACGTCGCGTACTTCGATGGATCGTAGTAGAAGGGCTGCATCTGCGGGCGGTACTGATCCATGATCTTCTGGTTCAACCAAATGGCCGGCTTGTCATCCGCACGCAGGAAAGACTTGTACTTCGTGTCTTTGGTTTGGACATTGCGGAAGTAGTCCCACGACTTTTCGACTAATCCTGGATTCATAAGAATATCCAGCATGGTCAAGGCTTGCACCTTCGCGCCGGCAACCGCGCCCTTATGCGCGATCGGGGTAGCCATGGAAACTGCATTGGCCCAGTTGTGGCCGGGGCCGCCGGGGATGTTGGAAGGGAACCGGAGGGTGACCGTGGGGACCACCCAGGAGACATCGCCGATGTCATCGGAACCTCCGCCGGTCGGACCGACGCTCCGTTCGCCATCGGCAGGCTCAGGCTTGGGCGCTCGGAGGTCTTCCACCTTCAGGGCGAGACCCTTCACCGGCATTCCCAGATCCTTCTGCAGCGACTTGGCAAGCTGCTGCTCGGCATCGTTCCATTGCGGCAGGCCTACCTTCTTGATGTTCTCGTACATGTCTTCGGCGATCGGCCGGTTGAAGTGGCCGGGCCACGCACTGCCGAGCAGCCGGGAGGCCACCGTGGTATCCGTCATCAGCGTGGCAGCTTTCGCCATGTTGTCACCGATATGCCACAGGCCCATGACATGGTCGTAATCGGCTTCGCGGAAGTAATACCAGACGGCGGCATTCTGCGGAACCACGTTGGGCTGATCGCCGCCGTTGGTAATTACATAATGGGAACGCTGGGCCAGACGCAAGTGCTCACGGCGGAAGTTCCAGCCGACATCCATCAGTTCCACCGCGTCCAGAGCGCTCTTTCCACGCCAAGGGGCGCCCGCGGCGTGAGCGCTTTCTCCCTTGAACATGTACTCCACCGACACCATGCCATTTTGATTGCCGCCGCCACCCCAGGAAACGCCCATGTTCGAATCCACGTGGGCGAACAGCACCACATCGACATCCTTGAAAAGCCCCGCGCGCACATAAAACGCTTTGCTGCCGAGCTGCTCTTCGGCAACGCCGGGCCATAGCTGCAACGTGCCGGAAAGATGCTCGCGTTCCATAATCTTCTTCACCGCAAGCGCGGCCGTGATGTTGAGCGGAACACCCGCGTTGTGGCCTTCCCCATGGCCGGGCGCGCCCTCAATCAAAGGCGTGTGCGGCGCAACCCCGGGCTTTTGCGAAGCTTGCGGGATGCAATCGATGTCGGAACCGAGTGAGATGACAGGCTTGCCTTCACCCCACGTGGCAATCCAGGCGGTGGGGATTCCGGCAATGCCGCGTTCTATACGGAAGCCTTCTTTTTCCAGGATGCCGGTCAGATACTTCGATGTTTCAAACTCCTGAAAGCCAAGCTCACCGTAGCTGAAGACCTGATCGACCATCACCTGCATTTGCTTGGCGCGGGAATCGATATCGCCCAAAAGATCCGCGCGGAGAGCAGCCTGTTTCGGGGCCGTTTGACCATAAACAGCCAGCGGGAACAGGAAAACTACCAAGGCGGCGGGGCGCAAGTTATCTGGAAACCTTTAAGAGCGCGACGCCATGCGCGGGGACAGTGAACTCCGTGGCCGTGATGTCCCGCTTGCTCCACAGGTCACGAACTTTGCCGGTTCCGGGAAGCTTCATCTGCGCAGGCGCGGCCCCCCGGTTGAACAGGCCGTACGCCTTCGACCCATCCGCGAGATCTTTGACCCAGACTTCCTGGTCCCCGGTTTGCGAAAGGCGCGTGGCTTGCTTGCCGAGTTTATCCTGATCGAGCGCTATTACTTCGCGGTTGGTCAGGATGGCGAACGTTTCCGGCGTTTCGTTGCGGATATCGTTTCCGGCAAGAAGCGGCGCCGCCAGCATGCTCCAGAGCGACATATGAGTGCGGTACTCATCTGCGGTCATGCCGCCATTGCCGATTTCGAGCATGTCCGGATCGTTCCAGTGGCCGGGTGCGGCGTAGGGCGCTAGAGGAGCTTGTTCGAAACCGATTTTCGACATGGAATCCCAGGTGTCCCGGATATCGCCCGTGGTGCGCCAGGAATTTCCGCCTACGTCGGGACCCCACTTCCAAACATCTTCGCGGCCGTACTGGCAGAGGCTATAGAGAATGGGACGGCCAGTGGCCTGAAGGGCATGGCCCATTTTCTGATAGACGGCCTGCATGTCGTCATCCTTATAGATGCGCGCCGCGCCGCACCAATCGTACTTCAGGTAATCGATGCCCCATGCCGCGTAAGTCTTTGCGTCCTGCGCTTCATGGCCGTAGCTGCCTTCGTAGCCGGCGCAGGTAGCGGGGCCGGGCGATGAATAAATGCCGATCTTTAAACCCTTGGAATGGACGTAATCGGCGAGCGCTTTCATGTCGGGGAACTTCTTGTTCGTCTGGATGTTGCCCTGCGCGTCGCGGCCGGCTTCCCACGTGTCGTCGATGTTGACGTAGATGTAGCCAGCGTCTTTCATTCCGGAGGATACGATGGCGTCGGCCATTCCTTTTACATCCTCCTCCGTGACGCGGCCGGCGAACTTGTTCCAGCTATTCCAACCCATGGGCGGCGTCTTTGCCAAGCCATTAGCGGGGACCTTGTGCAGAGCAGGAGGCGCAATGCGCGCCGGCGGACCGCCTTCGCCCGGTGCGGCCTTCGTGGCTACAATTTCCATGGGCGGCTGGTTCGGACGCATGCGCATGGTCAGGTGAAGCCCATCCGCTTCCAGCTTGCCCATGGTCTTCATGGGCGGGCGATTGCCGCCGCCGAAGCTGGATGTGAGCGCTACGTTTCCCGCGTCGTCGATTGTGCCTTCTACCGGGCGATCGGCTGAATTGGTGCGAATGAAGCCGGTGATAGTTTGGCCATTTTGTTTGAGATCGTAATAAGTCTGGCGAACATTGCCATCGGGCGTGGTCATTTTCGCGAGCCAGTTTCCGGTGATGTCCGCGGCGAGCGATGGCAGCGCGAAGAGTAAGGTGAGGGTGAAGAACTTCATATCAATCCTGGACGGCTCAACATTATCACAACCGTCCGGAATCACAACCGTCCGGAGTATGAAGCTTTCAGGATTGCGGCAGCGCTGCACACTTCGGTGATTTGGTTTTCGAGTACCATCCGGACTGCGTCGTCGAAGGCGACCCAGCGGAGAGTTAAGTCTTCAACGGGGTCGGGCTGGGCCACGGTGTGGGTGAGCGCAGTGGCCAGAAACAGGTGTTGGACATCGGTGGTGACGCCATTGCAGACGTCCACCGCCCCGAGCGTTTGCCAGTGCCCGGCTTCGACGCCGGTCTCTTCACGGAGTTCGCGCTGGGCCACGGCGAGCATATCGGTTTCGCCCGGGAACGACCCGCCGCGTGGAATTTCCCAGGTGTAGCGGGAAAGCGTATAACGGTACTGGCCCACCAGCGCGATTTCGCCCCTGCCGTTCCGTGCAATCACTCCGACAGAAGGGCGAATCTCAACAACGCCGTACAATCCGGTTGAACCGTCGGGCTGGATAAAGCGATCTTCGCGGACACGGATCCAGGCGTTTTCATACGCGATCCGTTGGGTGAGAGTGGTCCAGGCGGCCATGGGTTAGAGCTGGGGAACGGGAAGCTTGACCGGAACCCAGGGATAGACCCCTTTGCGGCGAAGGTGGCGAGAGAACACTTGGTCCCCCGCCGTGACGTAGAGCGTCTGCATATCGGAGCCCCCCATCACTACATTGGACGGGTTCGCAGCGCCCGGTTTGCGAATGATGCCAACCACGCGGCCGGGCTGGTCACAGATCTGGATACCGGTGTTGGTCGCTACATAAAGGAAACCCTGATCGTCAAGCGTCATGCCGTCCGCGTTGCTGCGAAGCGGGCCAGCATCGGGAAGCGTGAGGCTGTAGAACGGCTCGGCATCGGTAAGCGTGCGATCCGGTTCGATTTTGAAAGTCCAGACATTGCGGGTTTGGGTATCGGAAACCAGGAGGAGCGATTCATCGGGGGAAAGGCGGACACCGTTCGGAAAGACGAGGCCCTCGTGCGCCACAGTGCGCCGGCCTTTGGTATCGAGATACCAGACCTTATGCGTAGCGGGCTCGGTGAAGTAGATGTCGCCCTTGCTGGTGACCGCGAGATCGTTTGAGCCAACACCTTCGGTAAGCACGGTTTCCGCGCCATCCTGCGTGTACGCAACAATGCGCTTGCGGCCATTCTGGGCGGCATAGAGGCGCCCATCCGGGCCGAACATCAGGCCGCTTGCATTACCGGAATCGTTTTTGAAGACAGTGACTTTGCCGGCGGTATCAACCTTATAGATCTGACTGGTCCGGGTATCGACGAAAAAGACTTCTCCGTTTCGATTGACGGCCGGACCCTCTGTGAACTGGTGGCCGCCGCTGACCAGCTTCCATTCGGAGGCCGGGTCTAAGATCTCACTGATGTAGTGGCGATTGCCTGAGGTGGAGCTTGACTTCGTGATGGGTGCGGGATAGCCCTTCCACAGCCAGCGGAGCGCGTCTGGAAGAATAGCGCCGCCGTGCTTTGAATTGTGCGCCTCCGTCCCCGCGATGAAGTTCGATTCGTACCCCGCGTACTGGAGCGCGGAGAACATGGACTGGTTGGCGAGGAACCAGTTTCCGCCGTAGATGTTCTGATCGTTTTGACCGTCCTGGAGAAAGACGCGCAGCGGAAGAGGTTCCATTTTGCGGATGAGGTTGGGATAGATATCGCCACCTTTCAACTCTGTAAAGCTGCCGATAAAGCTGAGTACGCGATGGAAGGCGTCGGGACGGTTCCAGGCGGCGGTGAAGGAGGCGATGCCCCCGGAGCTGGAACCGGCCAATGCGCGGTCATCCGGATTGGCCGAGATACTGACCGTCTTTGCGGCTTCGGGGATGAGCTCTTCGATCAAGAAGCGGGCATAGCGGTCACCGAGGCCGTCATATTCGAAGGCGCGGTTGTAGCGAATTTTGTCCATGACGCCGGGATTTACAAAGATGGCGACGGTAGCTGGAATGGCGCCGTCCGCGATTAGGTTATCGAGGACCACGGGGACGCGCCACGCTCCGGTTAGGTTAACGAAACCGCCGCCGTCCTGAAAGACGGTGAGGCAGGCCGGATGCGCGGGATCATACTGGGCGGGGATGTAGACCCAGTAGTCGCGGGTGGTCCCGGGAAAGATCCGGCTGGCGGTGAAGCTGTACTTCGTGACCTTGCCGTGCGGAACGTCGCGGACTTGTGAATCCGGGCCGAGCTTATACTCTTCGGCGGAAAGGAGAGCGGCGGCTAAAAGAAGGTTGGTGAGTTTCATTTGAGCATTGGGTATTTAGGTAGTCTACTTCGGAGCGGCGGTTGCGTGAAAATGCTGGAAATTGAGGCGAACGGAAGTCGCGCCAAGGTTGAGGCGCCGATGAACAAACGCGGGATACGGATTAGCGGGGCGGTTTGCGGAGCATAACGAACAAATCGGCATCTTGCTGAATGTTGGAGTGCTAACGAATTGAGCCGGTTGTTCGTGCCATCGTGGTAGAAGAGTTGCGGGTGAGCGGAGCTGGCGGAAACCTGTTTGCGGAGATTGCGTAGCGTGAGATGGTGCGCAGACGATTGTGCGGCACAAACAGAAAATAGGCCGGTAGAACAGCGCCCACTGTTCTACCGGCGCCGCTTTGCCCGCACAAGCAAAGTGGCTTCCCGGGAGAGGCGCGGGCGCGGGCTCCGGGGCCCCACCCCGGATCGCTTGCACCGCCGCTTCTGTTTCCCGGCGACTTCACGGTAGCTTGCCGGCAGCGGGATTTTGGGATCTGCCCGCGTAAGTTGTTGTATCAATTGAAGAGATTCTTAAAAAAATTCGTGACTGAATATTGGCTCGGGATCGAGCCTTTGCGCGGCAAGTCTGGAGCGGGCGCCATAACCATCGCAAATTAGGGATTCAAGCGTTTTGCTGGCCGGTCTTGCGGGTCTCCGCAGAGTCGTAGCTTTCGCCGTAGATCGCTGGCACCTTCGCTCCCATCGGCCGCAGATACATCGATAACTGTCCGCGATGATGGATCGAATGATGGAGCAGAAAGCTCAGGTACATCACCGCTGGGAGCTGGAATAATCCCCGAAAGTCTACGATCCTGAGTAACT
>JALYXI010000308.1 GCA_030947245.1 Acidobacteriota bacterium | reverse complement strand
TTCATCCCGAGTTCAAGTCGAAGCCGTTGGAACCACATCCTTTGTTTCAGTCTTTTATCGGCGCAGCTTACGAATACCGGCACCGGCGAATGATGCCGCTTGAGCAGTAGATGCTTCTGATCGCGGGTCCTTGTGTGATTGAAAGCGAGGAGCACGCCCACTTCATGGCGCGGTCAATTCAACAAATCGCGGGGGATTTTATCTTTAAGGCCTCCTTCGATAAGGCCAATCGCACAAGCGTCGATTCCTACCGTGGTCCGGGGTTGAAAGAAGGCTTGCGCATTCTGGCAGGGATCCGGCAGGCGACTGGCCTCGAAATTCTGACCGATATTCACACTCCCGATCAAGCCGGCCCTGCTGCCGAGACAGTGGACATTCTCCAGATTCCGGCGTTTCTCTGCCGGCAAACGGATCTGCTGGTGGAAGCCGGGCGGACCGGCAAAGCGGTCAACATCAAGAAAGGCCAATTCATGGACCCGCAGGACATGCAGTATTCCGTCGATAAGGTGCGGTCCACGGGTAACCGGAACGTGATGCTGACGGAGCGCGGTTCTTCGTTCGGCTACGGAAATCTGGTTGTGGATATGCGCGCTCTGGTCATCATGAAACAGATGGGCGTGCCAGTCATTTTCGATGCCACGCACAGCGTTCAGCTCCCGAGCGCCGCAGACGGTGTGTCTGGCGGACAGCCGCAATTCATTCAGCCGCTTGCCCGTGCGGCGGTGGCAGTGGGGGTCGACGGCATATTCGTCGAGGTGCACGAAGCGCCAGAGAAGGCGTTGTCCGATGGCGCCAATGCGCTCCGGTTGGACCTGCTGGCTGATTTTCTTCAAACGCTGGAGCGCCTCGCTGCGTCTTAAACTGTAGATGGTGCCTGTTTCCGAACGTTTCGCCCGCCGCAGCCGGTCTGGCTTTTCTTTAATTGAGTTGCTGATCGTGATTGCGATCATTCTGATCATCGTGACGGTCGCGGTTCCGAAGCTGAACAACGCGCGCAAGTTCGCGCAGGAAACCGCTGCCATCAAAGCCGTTCAGACGATTCATGGGGCGGAAGCGCAGTACTTCTCGCAATTCGGAAAGTATGCTCCGTCGTTGACGGAATTGGGTCCGCCGACCAGCGGGCAGGCTGGTCCTCAGGCTGCCGATATTATTCATGAGGATCTGGCGTCCGGGGTGAAAGGCGGTTACAAATTCACGCTATCCGCAACACCGCTGGGATACACCATCAACGCGCAGCCAGTGGCATTCGGCAGCACGGGCAGCCGGACTTTCTATTCCGATCAGTCGATGTCGATCCGGCAAAACTATGGGCAGGAGCCCGCAGGACCGGCCAGTCCTGAATTGAAATAAGAGAACTTTCGGCTGGCTTAGCCCGTATTACCGGGAATGAGACTCCTGGCCGGTTTCATCGTCGTGATTTCAGCTTTTGCCGCTTCGCTGACACCTGAAGAAATTATGGCGCGGGTTGCGGCGAATCAGGACCGGGCGGAGGTGCTTCGTTCCCGCTATGTCTACCGCCAAACCACTGCAATTCGGTTGCGCGATACCCACGGGAACCTCACACGGGAAGAAGTGAGCGACTTCGACTTGGCGCCCACCCCGGCCGGAACGGAAAGGAAGTTGGTTCACTTCACGGGGAAGTACCGGGAGAACAATGCGATGTTGCCCTGCGAAACTTCCGGAGAACCGTGTGGTACGGGCTTCCGTAATGAAGCCGATGCTCACATGGCGCACAATCTGCGCGATGGGCTGACCGCCAGCAAAGACGGAAAAGACGGGCTTTCGCCGAAGCTATTCCCGCTTACCTCGAGGGAGCAGAGCAAGTATGTATTTCGCCTGAAAGGCGAGGAAACAATAAAGAGCATTGCCGTTTACCGGATAGGCTTTCTGCCGAAAAAGGGAGATGACGGCCCCGACACGTTGTGGGCTGGTGAAGCCTTGATCGACCGTAACGATTTTGAGCCTGTTCTGGTGACAACAAAGCTTGCGAATGGCATACCGCTGGTGGTGAGGACAGCGTTAGGAACCAATTTTCCAGGCCTGGGATTCAGCGTTTCCTACGCAAAACTCGAACCAGGCGTCTGGTTTCCGGTCAGTTACGGAACGGAGTTCCACTTTCGAGTCGCGTTTGTATATTCGCGGAAGGTGTCTGTCTCACTAACGAACTCCGGATTCAAGCGAACCGCGTCGGACAGTTCGGTCAGCTTCGATTCCGTACAGTAGAAGAGGCGCGCTCGAGCCGGTCGCGAAC
>JALYXI010000294.1 GCA_030947245.1 Acidobacteriota bacterium | reverse complement strand
CTGCGATTTCACTGAGCGAAAACTCGGTCAATTCCAGCGAACGGATCAGCCTGAGGATGCCTCCGTGGGTCACCATCACGGTCAGGACGTGTCCATTCACTTTTGCCACCACCGAAATTCCATCGTTGGGAACGAGTTCGAGGGCGGCGAGAGGAGAAACAGTGATCAGGCCGGGGTGGATGCCGGCTGCACGGAACGGGGCTTCATAACGCGTGATGATTTCGGCCGGCGTTAACGCAACCACCACTTCGTGCGAGGCGCCGCCGGGGCTGTTCTGGCGCCAATAGCTGAGCGCCGCTGAATCGATATCGAAGGGAACGCTTTTGCGCGTGCGGAACCGGATCAGAGCTTCCTGGTCTTCCGCCTTCTCGGGGAAGGAATCGAAGTCCAAGACAGAAACGCGCGCGCTGTAATCGGGCAGGATGAGGGCGGCGGTGCGGCGCTTACGGCCGGTTTGGGTGGGGACCAGAGCCATCGCCGCTTGGGCGAAGGCTTCGGGCTGCAAGACATTATCCCGCAGTGGCGAAGCGGAGATCACACCGGAGGGCAAGTCTTGAAAAGTCAGCGCGGCGGCAGCGCGGGTGCGGGCCATGGCGATGCACTGCTCTGAAATTTCGAAGGCGAACTCCGGCGGCGGGTCCTGCAAGAGCCTTACGAGGGTGGAATTAGCCTTCAATGAAAGTCACCTTGTTGATTTCTTTCAGCGTGGTGATTCCCGCCCGCACCTTGTCGACGGCCGATTCACGCAGGAACGTCATGCCTTCGTCGCGCGCCACGCGCTTGATTTCCGCGGTGGAACGCCGGTCCAGAATCATTTCGCGGATCTTGTCACTCAGGTCCAGAAGCTCGTGGATCGCGGTGCGCCCGCGAAAGCCTGTGCCGCCGCACTCGAAACAACCCGTTCCTTCCATGGTGGGGACGTCGCGCCATTCGTCCGGATTCAATCCGCTTTCGATGTACATGGCATCCGGGAACACGACGCGCTTCTTGCAAAATTCGCAGATGGAACGCACCAGCCGCTGCGCCAAAATGCAGTTTAGAGCAGAGACGAAGTTATAGGGCTCGACTCCCATGTTGAGGAAGCGGCCCAGGACATCGAGAACGTTATTCGCGTGCACGGTGGTGAACACCAGATGGCCGGTAAGCGCGGAGTTGATTGCGATCTGAGCCGTTTCCTGGTCACGAATCTCTCCCACCATGATCTTGTCCGGATCATGCCGCAGGATGGAACGAAGTCCGCGCGCGAAGGTGAGCCCCTTCTTCTCATTCACCGGAATCTGGGTGATGCCTTTGACCTGGTATTCGACAGGATCTTCGATGGTGATGATCTTATCTTCATCGTTCTTAATCTCGCTGAGCGCGGCGTAGAGCGTGGTGGTTTTGCCGGAACCGGTTGGGCCCGTGACCAGCACCATGCCGTAGGGCTCCATGATGTACCGGCGAAATTTCACCAGATCGGCTTCCGAAAAACCAACCACTTCGAGCGAAAGCTTGGCGAATTTCTCGCTCATGGATTCTTTGTCCAGCACGCGAAGCACGGCATCTTCGCCATGAATGGTGGGCATGACGGACACGCGGAAATCGATCAGCCGGCCTTTATACCGCACGCGGAAGCGGCCATCCTGCGGGACGCGGCGCTCCGCAATGTCAAGCTCGCTCATCACTTTGATGCGAGAAAGGATGGTGGTCTGCCAGTCCTTCGCAATCGGCGGCATGGCGTAATGGAGGACGCCATCGATGCGGTACTTGATGGCGACTTCCTGATCGCGGGATTCAATGTGGATGTCGCTCGCGCGGCGTTCGAGCGCGTTGAAAATGGTGGTGTCGACCAGCTTGATGACCGGCGCGATGTCGCTGTCGCCCTGGGACAGTTTGTCGATCGACAGCGTTTCATCGGGATTGTCGTCATCACCGACGACGTCGAGCGTGAAGCCTTCGGTAACTTCTTCCAGCACCCGCTGGGACTGCTCGGTTTTCTTGAGCAGGTCGGCGATCTGGGAAGCGGTCGCGACCTTCACCCGCAACTTCTTGTTCAGCAGCAGGCCGAGTTCGTCAATGGTGTTCAGGTTCCGGGGGTCGGCCAACGCGATGTCGAGGGTTCCGTTCACGGCGCGTAGCGGAACGAAGTTGTAGCGGAACATCAGGTCCACGGGAACACTGCGGAAGAGATCGTGATCGATGGCGCCTTCGCGCAGGTCGACATAGTCGCAGCGGTAACGGGCGGCGACGGCCTGGGCGGCGGCGATTTCAGGCCCTAAGTCTTTCAATGCTAAACGGTCAGTGGCCATGAGATTAGCGGATGGTATCCGCGAGCGAGAAAATCGGAAGATACAGGGCGATCAGGACGAACGCCACGAAAATGCCCATGAAAACCATGATCGCGGGCTCGATCAGGGAGAGCGCGGCGGTCATCTTGGTGTTCACGTCGTCCTCGTAGAATTCGGCGACGCTGGTGAGCATGACGGGAAGAGCGCCGGTGGATTCGCCGACTTCGATCATGTCGATGGACAGATCGGGGAAAATTCCCGTCGCTTTGAGAGAGCCCGAGAGCGGATTCCCTTCGCGCACCATTTGCCCGGTTCGGGAAAGAGTTTTGCGAAGGAGGACAGTGCCGAGCGATTCCGCGGCGGTTTCCAGGCCCTGGACCAGTGGAATGCCTCCGGTCAGCAGTGTAGCCAGCACGCGGGAGAACTGCGCCACCTGATACTTGAGCCAGATATCGCCAAAGATGGGAACGCGCAGTTTGACAGCGTCCATTTTCTCGGCGGCGGAGGGCTTGCGGGTCCAATAGTAGAGCCCGAAGCCGACGGCCACCACGCAAGGCGCAATGATCAGGATGTAGTTTTTGGAAGCGGTTCCCACATCGATCAGGAGTTGGGTGACCGCGGGAAGCTTAGCGGACATGCTGGTGTAGAGACCGGCGAAACTGGGGACCACGTAGGTAACCAGAAAGACCATCAGCGCAATCACTAGAACGATGAGGATGGACGGGTACATCAGGGACAGCAGGACTTTCTTGCGCACCGCGAGCGCGAGCTTTTGGTAAGTGATGTAGCGCTCCAGCACTTCGCCAAGGCTGCCGCTCTTCTCACCAGCCATCACTGAAGTGATGTAGATCTTCGGGAAGATGCCCTGCTTTTCGAATGCGTCCGAAAGCTGGGTTCCGCCGCGCACTTCGTCCCGCACGGATTGAATGTAGGGGGTCAGTTTCGGATCGGTCAAGCGGTCCGCCAGAAGATCGAGGCCCTTGAGGATGGGCAAGCCGGCGCGGATGAGCGTGACGAACTGCTGGTTGAAGATCAGAAACTTCTCAAGGTTGATCTTCTTTCGCGACCCGATGGTGATGTTGCCCGTGAGAGCGGTAGCGCCTCGCCGGGGATGGACGGAATAGATAAGGAATCCCTGGCCCGAAAAGCGGTCGCGGAGCTCCTGTTCGGTTGCGGCGGTGGCTACCTGAGAGTGCACTTCGCCGCGTGAATCGGCATATTTCAGAACGAACTCCGACATAATTACTGTTCGCCCTCAATGATTTGGGCGTGGAGCGGGGCACGGAATTCGAAGAGCTTGGAATCGAGCGGCGGATTCAGTTTTTCCCGTTCGAACTGAAAATCGAGGATGGAATGATCTTGCGCCATGACCCGGAGCCGGCGAATGCGGGCGTCAGGGGCGACGAGAAACTCAACGCGGGTGTAGGGCAGGTTTGTGGAATTGGGCTCAGCCATGATCCAGGTGTCCGCGCCTTCGGGCCGTAGCTCGAACTTGCGGAATTCTTTGTAGAAGTTCAGCTTGCCAAGAAGGAAAGCCAGGGGGGCTCGCATATCCTCTGTTTCCTTGAGGTTGGTGCGTTCCACCTGGTTGGTATCGGGCGTGTAAAGCGTGACCGTTTTGCCGTCCGAGATGAAGGTCTTGCCGGCCGGTTGGGTGTAGTCCCACCGCATCCTGCCCGGTTTGCGAAGCGAAAGAGCTCCGGATTCCACCTTTTCCGGGCGGCGCTGGGCTGTGTAGGTCTCTGTAAACGAGAGAGTTACGGATTGGGCGCGGTTGTAGTGGGTTTCGACGGCATGCAAGAGGGTATCCAGCCGGGGATCTCCCGCTTGCAGAAGTAAAAATTGCGAAACGAACCCAATTGCCAAAACCCGCACACTCAGATAGACGCGCGCGGGCCTTACATCGTTTAAGAGATCGGCCTAGAACAGGATGCGGACACCCAACTGCGTGGAGCGATTTCCGCCTGCTCCCGTGATGCGGCCGAAGGTGGCGCTCGTAATTCCCGTGTCGGGGTTGTTGAACTGAGGGGTGTTGGTAGCGGAGAAGGATTCCGCCCGGAATTCGAGACGCAGGCGTTCCCGGACGGCAAAGGTTCGGAACACAGAGCCATCCAGATTAAAGAATCCGGGGCCGCTGATTACGTTCCGGCCGAGATTGCCGAATGTAAGCGGTGCGGGAGCCGAGAAGTTCGAGGTGTCGAACCAGAAAGCACCACTGTTTGTCCCGTTGAGTATCTTAATGGGGCCGGTTACGTTGGGGGAATTGCTGTTGCCAGGCGCTTTCAGTCCGGCAGAATCATAAGTGAAGTTCAGCGGCGTGCCTGTCATGAGAGTCAGGATACCGTTGACCTGCCAGCCGCCGAGGACGGCCGCCGCCACGCCATTCTGAAGAAACGATTTGTTCTTGCCGAAAGGGAGCTCCCACACATAGCTCTGAACAAACGTTTGGCGGCGGTCGAAGTCCAGACGTTCCCAATTGCGGCGGGGGTTGATGTAGTAAGCAAGACCGGCATCTTCCGACTGGTAGCCTTCCGCCCGGCCCCATGTGTAGGCGGTAGTAATGGCGAGGCCCTTTGCAAAGCGGCGGTCGATTTTCACCTGGAGGGCGTTATAACTGGACCCGAGCCCGACGTAGCGGAGATTGGTATCCGCTTTGCGGCCGAATGCCTGATAGAGCGGCTGGCCGTTGATGTCCGCGCCAATGGTCGTTGAGGCATTCAGGTTGTAGACAGCGGGCTGCGCGACGCCGTGATTGCCGACATAAGCCGCTTCGAAACTGAAGTTCCAAGGGAGAGAACGTTGAAACGCCACGTTCCAGCTTTCGACGTAGGGTTCGCGGAAGTGCTTATTGATCACCTCGTAAACTTGAGAAATCAAGAGAGGAGTGTTCGCCGGGATTATGCCATTCGCGGGAACAATGGCCGGAGTGGGGGCGGGGAAACCTGCCTGAAATGTCAGGGCCTTTCCATTCGCGTCCACAGCGGGACCGTAGCTGTTGTCCGGCTTAAATGCGTTGTTTTGCTTAACCGGGAAGTTATAAGCGTACGTATTATCCGGGAACGGCGAGTAGCTGATTCCAAACCCGCCGCGAAACACGGTCTTTTCGGTCAGCCGGTATGCAATACCGATTCGCGGGGCAAAGTCCTTGTAATGCTTATCGAGGCCAAGATTCGAAGGATTGCCGCCAACTCCTGCCACGACAAGATTGTTTGTCGTGGGGTCGTAATTAGAGAAACCACCTTTAAACTGTGGATTAGCCGGCGGGTAGAACTCCCACCGAAGGCCGAGATCCACCGTCAGCTTCGGTGTAACCAGCCATTTATCCTGAACGAAGGCGAAGGTCTGCCAAATCCGCATCGCGGGACTATAGATCAGCAGATCGCGGCCAGCCTCGCTCGGGACATCGAGCAGAAAGCTTGCGAACGAGTTGCCGTTGCTGATCTTCGCGCCGGGGATGGAAGTTTGGCTTTCGCGAAACCGGTACAAGCCTCGCGGGCTGTAGGTCTGGGTTTGGATTAAATCGTCGCGGATTCGGCGGATTTCAGCGCCGAACTTGACCGTGTGATTGTTCAGGGTTTTGGTCCAGACGTTCGCCACGTTGATGTTGGTTTCCGCGCGGATCCACGGAAGGCTGGCGGAGTAGCCCAGCAAGGGGTTACCCAAACCGCCGATGTCGAGACCCACGAAACCGCTTGTGAACGCGTTGATGTTGACGCCGGGGATGCCGAAATCAGCCGAATCGGTCTTTCCATAATCGAACTGCTGCGCATCGTTCCGGTAGCGGCTCAAACCGCCGCGCACTTCCGTGATCAACGTCGGGCCGAAAATGTGGTCGTAGATGATCGCGGCATTGTGGGTGCCTTGCGTGCCGGTGGCTTGGAAGCCGCCGCCGTGCGGGCCACCATAGAGCCCGAAACTCGAACCATCTGTAGTTACCGGCTTCGAATAGCTGTAGCGCACCGATAAGCGGTCATTCGCGGTTTGGTTGTGGTCCACTTTGATATCGAAAGAATCGGTGATCCGGGTGAAGGGAACCTGCTGGAAGAAGTTGTTGGTGAGGAGCGCGGCGCCACCGGCGCCAGTCAGATTGGGGAGGGGTACTAAGCCAAGGAATTTCTGGGAGAGTGGATTGATGCGGCTGGCCGGTATCTGATTACTCGGGAACGGAGTACGCCCGGTACCATCGAGATTACCGGTTGACGGGTCGTAAATCAATGCCGGAAAAGCACTGAAATCCCCATTTCGTTCCGCCACGGTCGGGATGGTGAGCCTGTCGTTGTTGTAGCGGTAATCCAGCTGTTTCAGGTAATCCCCGAAGAAGAAGGTACGGTTCTTGATGATGGGTCCGCCAATGTTGCCACCGACGTAGTTGTAGGTAAAGTGGGCTCGCGCGGGATCGAACTCCGCGCGGGAGGAAAGAGCGCTGACGCGATTGAATTCGTAGGCCGCGCCATGGAACTGGTTGGTTCCGGATTTGAAGATTACGTTGGTAGCGGCGCCGGTGGCACGGCCGAGTTCCGCTTCGTATTTGCTGGTGGTTACGTCGACGGTCTGAATGGCC
>JALYXI010000291.1 GCA_030947245.1 Acidobacteriota bacterium | reverse complement strand
ATTTCACGGTGCAAATGCTCGATCAGGGTATGGACCGGGCATCGGGCGAGATTATCCAGGTGCTGGAGGAGTTGTTTGCTCCTATAGGCATCGTCGCGCGAAATGATGCGGCGGTCCGTTCGCATGAAGCGCTTCCGCGGGAAACACGGATCGTTATGGGTCAAGTTCCGGAACGGGTTGAAATTGATATGAACGGCCTCAGGTGGCAGGTGAGCTTGGAGCATGGGCAGAAAACCGGTATCTATCTGGACCAGCGGGAGAATTACCATGCGGCTGCCCGCTACGCGTGGGGCCACGCGCTCGATTGCTTCACTTCTTCGGGAGGGTTTGCTCTGCATCTGGCCGCAAGCTGTGATCACGTGGAGGGGTTGGATTCAAGTCCCGCTGCGATTGAGGCGGCGCGCAGCAACGCGGAATTGAATGGGATCCGGAACGTTGAATTTCGGGAAGCCGACGTCTTCGAGGTTCTGGGAAACACGCGGAAACACTACGGCACGATCGTGTTGGATCCGCCGGCATTCACCAAGTCACGGGGCAAGGTGGACGCGGCGCTCAGGGGATACAAAGAAATCAACCTGCGCGCGTTGAAGTTGCTGGAACCGGGAGGGGTCCTTGTGACTTGCTCTTGTTCGCACCATGTGAGTGAGGCGGATCTGCTGGGCGTGGTTGCGGAGGCATCGCTCGATGCGGGCCGCACGGTGCGGGTACTGGAGCGGCGCACCCAGGGGCCGGATCACCCGGTACTGCTGACCGTGCCCGAAACGCATTACTTGAAGTGCCTGGTGCTTCAGGTAGTCTGAGCAAGGCTACAATTAGGCCATGAGCACCGCCATCACGGCATTGATCTCCGAGGAGGAGTATCTCCATAATCCGGAGTTCGAGCACTGCGAGTATGTGGACGGGCAGGCTGTTCCGATCAACGTGGGAACCAAAAAGCGTTCCAAGACCCAAGTGAAATTGGCCCAATACTTGGGCGTGTATCTGGATGAGCACCCGGTCGGCTACGCCGTGGCAGAGCTGCATTGCCTGATTGTCAGCAACGGCAAGCGGCAGTTTCGCTTGCCCGATATTTGCGTGGTTCTAGGGGATGAATCACCGGATTCAAGGTTCCTGGAGCGCGCGCCGGATTTTGTCGTGGAGATCAAGTCTCCGGACGACTCGGTAGCATTCTGTACCCGGAAGATGGAGTTGTACTTAAGCGTCGGCTCCCGGCTGGGATGGCTGGTGTTGCCGGAGGAACGGGCGGTGTTAGTATTTGCGCCAGGACAGCCCACCCGAACTGTTATGGCCGGGGAATCGCTCGATGGGGGTGAGTTACTCCCGGATCTCGCGATCTTAGTCGATAAGCTGTTCTAGCTTTCGGTCGAGAAACGCCAAAGCTTGTTCCTGTTGAGCGATGTAGCGGGGATTCACGCTCGCTTCAATCGCTGTGAGGATGCGCTTGCGCTGAAGGAGAAGACTTTCGCGGGCTTGTTGAGAAGGAGTCTGCAGGTTGCGATCCGGTTCGCGGCGGGCAAGCTTATCAGCGATTTGTTCATCGACCGATTTGCTCTCCCACCCGCGAGCCATAAGGGTTACGAGTTAGGTGATTCCTCGTTCGAACCTTCGCGCTGGGCTTTGAGGCGTTCCTCGCGGCGCTTCGCACGCTCCGCGGAGCGCTTGACGAGTTCAGATCCCACTAGTTCGATCATGGCCTGTTCCGCGCCATCGCCCTTGCGGAAACCAAGACGGACGATGCGGGTATAGCCGCCCTGGCGCTGGCTGAAACGGGCGCCCAGGGTGTCGAACAGTTTTCTTACCGACTTGGGAGTCTCCAGAAATGCAGCGGCCTGGCGGCGGGCGTGAAGGTTGTCCCGCTTAGCGAGGGTGATCATGTTGTCAACCATGCCTCTGATGGCTTTCGCCTTCGGCACGGTGGTGACCACGCGCTCATGTTCAATGACGCTGGTGACCAGGTTCTTGAACAATGAATTGCGCGCACCTACGTCGCGCTTGAGTTTTACGGTACCTACGCGATGTCTCATTCGAACTGCTGACCCTCCTCATCGAGTTCCGATTCCTGCACCGAACCCGGGGGCGGTGGCGGCGGGGCAACCAACCGGCCCTGAGCATCGGGCCGCATCCCCAATGCCAAGCCCATAGTGCCGAGAATTTCCTTAATTTCGTTGAGCGACTTACGGCCGAAGTTCTTAGTGCGGAGCATCTCTGACTCGGACTTCTGCACTAGCTCGCCAATGGTTTGAATATTGGCGTTCTTGAGACAGTTGTAAGAGCGAACGGAGAGCTCCAGCTCTTCGACCGAGCGATTGAGCTGGTCGCCCATCTTATCCAGGCCCCGTTCGGATGTATCCTCAGTGGCTTCGGCGACCTCTTCAAAGTTGATGAAGATGCTCATGTGATCTTTCAGCAGCTTGGCCGCGTAACCGATGGAATCCTGCGGACTGACTGCGCCGTTGGTCCAAACTTCGAGCGTGAGCTTGTCGTAATCGGTCATCTGGCCGAGCCGGGCGGCTTCGACGCTGAAATTCACCTTGCGGACGGGAGAGTGAACGCTGTCGATCGGAATGAAACCGACAGCGAGGTCTTCGTCGAAGTTTTTGTCGGCGGATACGTAGCCTCGTCCAGAGCGCAGGCGCATTTCGATATTGAGCTTTCCGCCTTCGGAGACGGTTGCGACATGCAGATTGCGGTCCAGCACTTCGACATCGTGATCGGTCTGGATCTGACCGCTCATTACGTCGCCGGCGGAATCGATCGAGAGGCGAACGGTTTTGACGCCTTCGCTCATTACCTTAAAGGGAATCTGTTTCAGGTTCAGAATGATATCGGTGGCGTCTTCGACAACGCCCGGAATGGGGCTGAATTCGTGATCGGCGCCTTCGATACGGACAGCCGTAATGGCCGCACCTTCAATGGAACTGAGAAGCACGCGGCGCAAGCCGTTGCCGATAGTGGTTCCGAATCCGCGCTGAAACGGCTGCGCGGTAAAGCTGCCATACCGGTCCGTGAGGGTATCGGTATTGGCTACCAGACGCTTGGGTTTTTGGAAGCCTTTGAACATAAAGTTTTAACTCCTTTACTTCTTTACTTCGAATACAGTTCGACGATGAGTTGCTCGTTAATGGGAATTTGGACCAACTCGTCGCGTTTGGGGTTCCCGATAATCCGGCCTTTCAGGTTGTCGCGGTCCACTTCCATCCAGGATGGGGCTGGAGCGTGCGCCGTCGCATCGCGGGCACCGAGAATGGTTGGATTGTTCTTGCTCGTTTCGCGCACGCCGACCTCCTGGCCGGGCTTGACGATGAACGACGGGATGTCGACTTTCTTCCCGTTTATTTCAATATGCCCGTGGCGCACAATTTGGCGGGCCTGCGCGCGGCTGGTTCCAAGACCCATACGGTAAATGACGCTATCCAGGCGGCGCTCCATGATGCCGAGCAGGTTCTCGCCCGTGATACCTTTTGCGTGGGCGGCTTTCTCGAAAGAATTGCGGAACTGCGTTTCGATCAGGCCGTAAATGCGCTTGGTCTTCTGCTTTTCGCGCAACTGGAGACCGTAGCCAACCAGCTTTTTCATCTTCTTGGACTGGCCGTGCTGCCCGGGGACATAGTTGCGTTTCTCAATAGCGCACTTTTCCGTGTAGCAGCGTTCGCCTTTCAGAAACAATTTCATGCCCTCGCGCCGGCAAAGCCGGCAAACAGGGCCTCGATATCGTGACAATGAACCTCCTTCTGGTTCTTACTGCCTGAGGTGCAGTTTACGGGAGCCAAGCCCCTTTCTTCCTGCTTACGTACTGAATTAACTTGCCGGGCACACAATCAAACCCGGCGTTTCTTTGGGGCACGGCAACCGTTGTGCGGCATGGGGGTATTGTCTCGAATGGAACGGACTTCGATTCCCAGGGTTGCCAGTGCGCGGATGGCGCTTTCGCGACCCGATCCCGGACCGGAGACGCGCACTTCGACGACCCGGAGGCCGCTCTCCTTGGCTTTCCCGCCAGCGGTAATGGCAGCCTGCTGAGCTGCAAAGGGAGTCCCCTTGCGCGAGCCACGGAAACCAAGCGAACCGGCGCTCGACCAGGACAGAGTATTCCCTTCCCCGTCGGCGATCGTGACAATCGTGTTATTGAACGTCGCTTGGATGTGAACGATCCCGGTGTGGACGTTCTTGCGCTCTTTCTTTTTAAACGCTTTCTTCTTGGGAGCAGCCTTCTTCGCGCCGCCCTTTGCTTCGGTCTTCGTCGCCATTACTTCACGCCTGCCTTTTTCTTGTTAGTGACGGTGCCGCGGCGTGGTCCCTTACGGGTGCGCGCGTTCGTATGGGTACGCTGGCCGCGCACAGGCAGGCCGCGGCGGTGGCGGAGGCCTCGATAGGAGCCCATTTCAATGTGCCGCTTGATGTTGAGCGAAACTTCCTTGCGAAGATCACCCTCGACCGAACCCTCTTCTTCGAGAATGTTCCGGACCTTGTTTACCTCATCCTCGGTCAGGTCGGCTATCTTTTTATCGAAATCGATCCCTGCGCGGTAAAGGAGAGACTTTGAGCGGGTCCGGCCCACGCCGTAAATATAGGTAAGGCCGATTTCGGCTCTCTTTTTGTTCGGAAGATCTACACCAGCGATACGTGCCATAAATTTTGTCCTGACGCCCGGATTAGCCCTGGCGCTGTTTATGCTTGGGATTGGAGCAAATGACCCGCACCACGCCTTCGCGGTTGATCACTTTGCATTTGTCACACATTTTCTTAACGCTTGCTCGAACTTTCATAATTGACTCCCTTACAGTTTCCTGGTGATCCGGCCCCGTGCCGGATCGTTTACCGCGAATTCTACTTCCACCCGGTCACCCGGAAGCAACCGTACAAAATTCTTTTGGGCCGGTCCGGCAGCATGCGCCAGTACCTGCTTTTTGTTCTCAAGCTCCAGCCGGAAGATCAGACTCGGAAGCTCCTCCACCACAAGCGCTTCGGGCATCACGGGCGCGTCAGGACCCAAGGTCCATTCTTGGTAACCGCCACGCAATGCTCGAAATGGGCGGAGTAGGAGTTGTCCTGGGTTACCGCGGTCCACTTATCCTTCCGGACCTTTGTGGCGGCTTTCCCGGCGTTAACCATGGGCTCGATCGCCAGCACCATACCTTCACGCAGCCGCGGATTCTCATTCTTTCGGTCGACGTAATTTGGAATTTGCGGCTCTTCATGGAGTTGCGATCCGATGCCATGGCCCACATATTCCCGGACCACCGAGAAGCCATTCGCTAACACATATTTTTCCACCGTTTCGCAAACCTCGGACAAACGGTTCCCTTCGCGCACGCGCGCGATCGCAAGTTCGAGCGATTCTTCAGTCACTTTCATCAGTTTCTTCGCTTGTTCGCTAATTTCACCGATCCCCACCGTGAGAGCGGAATCCCCGTAAAACCCGTTAAGCTGAACTCCGGTGTCAATCGAAACGATATCCCCGTTCTTCAGAATCCGCTTCGCCGAGGGCATCCCATGGACGATCTCTTCATTCACCGAAGTACA
>JALYXI010000286.1 GCA_030947245.1 Acidobacteriota bacterium | reverse complement strand
GCGCTGCGCGATTCGGCGGGCCGTTGACACTCACGCACATCACCGCGGTTCCCGCAAACGCCAGCCAATCCAGCTTCCGCCATCCCCGCTGCGCGGCAATCCAGAGAAACGCGGAATCGAGCGCGGCGGTGTACCCAAGCAGAAACCACGTGTGCGCGCCACCTTCACTCAGAAGAATCGGAGCCGCAAACCCGCCAAATAGCGCGAGCATCGCCACTACCTGGGCGTGATAACGCACCGAAAGATATCCTGCCGCCGCTGTCGTGCCCGCCATCAGCGCGAAAGCGGCACTCACCGGAATCAGCCCGTACGCGCGGAACGCGTAATAGAACGCCAGGTAGAGTACCGCTGCCCCGGTTCCCGAAATCCCCTGCGCGAACACCTTCTGGGATCGCCGGAAGAAAATCTCTCCCGCTCCCAGCAGGCTCAACCCGGCGGCAATCCCCAACAGCACCCGCGCCGTCTCACCAATCCAGTTATTGTCGATCGCATACTTAAAGAAAAACGCCACGCCTAGAATCAGCGTGACTGCTCCCACGCGATTCACCAGCCGCAACCCAACCCGCGTTTCCAGATCCGCTTTCGCGCTCCCGGGCGGGCTCGCGTGCAAGACGCGCACTGGCGCATCCTTTTCAACTGTGGCCCCAGGCTCACGTTCAACTGCGGCCGCAGGCTCACGGGCGATGCTCGCCTGCTGGCGGATACCCAACTCTTGCTCCAGATGCGCAACCCTCTGTGTCAGCAATTGCACCTGCTCCGTCAATTGTTGAAGTGTGGGCTCAGGCATGCTTCCATCTGTTGCGAGCTACGATGAAAACCATGGTACCGGACCACCGCCGAATGCCCTTCGTTCAATTCATGGAGTCGGCGCTCTATTCTCCAGGCATTGGCTACTACCGGCGTGCGCAACCCGCCTTAGGCAAACACGGCGATTTTTTCACGGCCTCTCAAGTCCAGCCCCTCTTCGGTCTGCTGATGGCTTCCTTGCTCCCGGAACGGCCTGTCCTCGAACTCGGTCCCGGACGCGGCGAAATGCGGGAGGCCTTTCCACCCGAACAGTACCTCGCCGTTGACGTTGGAGAAAGCTTACCCCCGCAATGGACAGGAAGCATCTTTGCCAATGAGTTCTTCGACGCGCTGCCGGTAGTTGCCGGGGTCCGGCGCGGCTCCCATCTCCGGGAACTCTATGTGAAGCGCCACCTCGACCGGCATTGCTTTATCGATGGCCCTGCCCTCAACCGGCGCCGGAGCGCTTACGTACTGCGGTACTATCCGTATCTCGAGGATGGAAACCGGTTCGAGATCGGGGAACGCGCGCTCGCTCAACTTCGTCGCATAAGCAAGTGCCTGAAGGAGGGGACCGTTACGGTGATCGACTATGGATGGACGTCCGCTGAAAGCGCCCGGTTTCCCGAAGGAACCTTGATGAGCTACCGGCGCCATCGCGCCACCGCCGATGTGCTCGGCAATCCCGGCGAGCAGGACATCACCGCGCATGTCTGCTTTTCCGCCCTGCTCGATTGCGCCCGCGAAGAAGGATTCGAAGTGGAGAGATTCGAAACTCTCGCGCAAACTATTCTGCGCGGTCTGCAGCTTTGCCCGGATCTCGCCGAAGATCCACGCCACCGGCAATCCCTCAAAATGCTTCTGTTCGGCATGGGCGAATCTTTTCGCACCCTCACGCTCCGGAAAAGGCCGCTCCAAAATAAAAAAGGCCCCAAAAACTTGGGGCCTCATCTTGTGTAACTCATCCCGTACCGGGATGCCGCGGCTACTTCTTTTTCTTCGGAGCAGCTTTCTTTTTCGCGACGGGCTTCTTGGTTGCGTTCTTCATCGATGTGATTCTCCCTTACTTAAAATTTGCGATTCGAAAAATCGCAATGTGATTCATATATAAGGTTGTTCAAAAAAATTGTCAAGGAAAAAATGTATGACAAGGCTCCGGCGCATGCAATGTGAAAACCGGCGGCCAACCAAAAGCCGCCTAAAAACACGCGGATCGCGAAATGTTTTGGCGTGTTTGTTGGGCCTGGCGCTCTTTTCCAGTTGCGCGCAAGCCGCCCTGGAAGTCCCGGATGCCCGCGAGCTGATCCGCCGCTCCCTCGAAGCCGGCGAGCGGAATGAACTCGCTCTGCGAACCTACGTCGCTCGCACGCGCTCCGTTTCGAAACAGTTGGATCCGGAAGGAAAAGTAAAATCCGAAGACATCAAGACCTACGACGATGTCGTCGTGGACGGGATTCACGTCCGCAAACTCGTGGAGAAAGATGATAAGCCGCTAGACCCCGCGGACCTGACAAAGGAAAATGAGCGCGTAGCGAAATTGGTCGCTACGCGCCGCCACGAATCACCCGCCCAGCGCGATCAGCGCCTCTCCGATGCAAACGCGAAGCGGGAGAAGAACCGCAACTTCACCCACGAAATCCTCGGCGCTTTCGACTTTCGCGTGCTCCGCGAGGAAATCGTCAGCGGCCGCAAGGCGTGGGTCCTCCAGGCCGTCGCGCATCCCGGCTATCGCCCGAAGGAGTTGAAATCTCAAATTTTCCCCCATGTACGCGGAACCATATGGGTTGATCAAGACGAATTTTTCTGGCAGAAGGCGGAGGCCGATGCGGTGGAACCGTTTTCGGTCGGCTTCTCTCTTGCCGTCAAAGTCGATCAGGGAGCGCACATCTTCTTCGAGCAAACACGCTTGGAGGACGGAACCTGGGTAGTGCGCCAGGTCGCTCTGAAGGCAAACTTGCGCCTGGCTTTGGTGAAGCGAGTCTCGATCGAGCACGTCACCACGTCAACCAATTGGAGGAAGATCTCCTCGAATGCGCCGGTCATCGAATCCAAAGAGGAGCGCTGACACGGGCGGCCATGCCGGGTGTGACAATCGAACAAGAATATCCCAGATGATCTTCTTAGCGTTTCTGCTGGGTGTGAGCATGGGCGAAGGAGATCGGGATTTGGTCGAACGGCTCAAGCGCCGCGATCCCAACGCCATGGCCGACCTTTATGACCGGTTCGGCCGCATCGTCTACTCGGTCATCTTCACCATAGTCCGCGATACGGGAATCGCCGAAGACCTGCTGCAGGAATCTTTTCTGCGCGTCTGGAACCGTGTGGGGGCATTCGATTCCGAGCGCGGCGCCCTGGGGCCTTGGCTCCTCACGGTGGCGCGCAACCGGGCCATCGATCATATTCGCTCCTCCGGCGCGCGATTCACCCGCAATACGTTTGAAATCGAAGAGCGCGAACATCCCTCGCTCTTCGCCGACGCCGAACAAGACATGCTTACGGCGGATCAGGCTCGCGTCATCCGCAACGCCCTTGCCGCCCTGAACCCCAACGAAAAGCGCGTGATCCAATTGGCCTACTATGAGGGCCTCAGCCAAACCGAGATGGCGGAGCGGATGGCCGAACCACTCGGCACCGTGAAAACCTGGGCACGCAGCGCACTCAAGAAATTACGCGCGGAATTGGAACGCGGGTAACTAATGTGCGTATACCCGGACCGCGTTGGAAGAGATGGAAGACGTAATAGAGAATCCGGGCTGAGTGAGTGTAAGCAGCGGGTCCTTGAGTTCCAAAGGCAGCTGAACATTCAATTGTGTAACACCATTGATCAGCCCGGGAGCCGCGCCGGCATACAAGATCGGAAGACTGCCGCCGCCCAGGGATGTCGTTACCTTTATATTCAGCAACGAAAAAGAGAATGGATTGGGGCCGGGCCAAATTGTTCCTTCGGTAAGCAGCAGAGACTGCTCCAGCCCGGTGGCGAACAGGGAGACTACAGATCCCGGTGCGGCCGGATTGGCCGCGCTATTTACCGAGCCGTCCTGATTCAGCGCTGCGGCGGAGCCGGTAGCGAGACGAAACAGTCCGAGCGAATTCCGCTGGGCGATTTGGATTGGAGCCAGCGTTGTTGCCGCTGTGATTACTTGAAGGGTATAGGGATAGAACTGAAATGGTACCTGGAAATTGATTTGGTTGGGCCCGGCGTAGAGCAACGGCGCAGGCTTAGAACCTACCAACACTTGCACTCCGCCCAATTGCGTGGGGTAGGAGCCTCCGGAGTCGGGAAGCCCGGAGATGCCCGGCGCAGGTCCTAGACCCACCCCGAAAATGGTAACAAGTTCACCCGGATTCACTCCTGTATCCAACCGCAGTGAGGCCGCGTTTCCAAATCCCAACACCCCGGCGCCCGAGAGGCCCTCAGTAGGACTAAGCCGGACCAGGGTCCCCTGAAATGCGAGTAATAGCAGGTTGCCGTTTGAGTCGAGAACAGGATTCTGCGTTACGGTGCCCGAGGGCAAACGGAACGACTGCACGAGCGCGGTCGCGTCGGCATTCAGCTGCAGCGCAAAGTCGGTTCCGAGTTGTGCCGCATTGTCGAGAGAGGGGAAATCGGGAGAAGTTGTCGAACCCGCAATCCAGACGCGTCCTGCGGAATCGAGTGCCAGGCCGCGAAGCGTTGCCCCTTTAGAACCCCCGAGGTACGTGCTGTATAGGAGCGAACTGCCATCCGACGTGAGTTTCGAAGCAAAGATATTAGGGCCTCCGGGCGAAACCGTCGATTGAATGACACCTGAAGTTGTCGGGAAATCGCCGTATTCGGTTCCGGCCACATACGCGTTGCCGACAGAATCCAAAGCTAGTGCTGTGATTGTACTTCCGGGAGCCCCCACAACAGTATTGGATCCGGTATACCCCAGATAAGTGGCCCAGACTAAACTCTTGCCTGTGGCGGAGACTCGCGCCACAAAGCCCACATTACGAAAATCAGGGCATGCGCAGCGTGGCTCAAAGGCCTGTGCGGTAGCCGGAAAGTTGCTGGCGTTTGTGCTGCCTGCAATGGTGACGTTTCCACTTGCCTCTACAGAGATTCCGTTCCCAATCGTCTGGGCCGCCTTGCCGATGCAATGACTCCCACCGGAGCAGTTGATCTTATCGGCCCCGAGCAAAACGCTGTACATCAAACGTCCGTCTGGCGAGATCTTTACGACAAATGTATAGACTCGCGCTCCGCCGAAGCTGTCGACTGTAGGGCTGCCGCTTCCAAGAACGCCGGAAGTTTGCGGGAAATCCGCTTCTGTGGTGTTGCCCAGAATGTACACGTTCCCCGATGAATCGATAGCGAGATTGGTGACCTGCGAGGAAGGGAGAGGCGACGTCTCCTGACGGCCTCCGAGAAAACTGGAAAAGAGAATCTTCGAGCCGGTGGGATCCAGTTTTGTCACGAACCCTGTCGCGCGGTATGGCATCTTCTGAGAAACCAGCGGACTGACGAGCGGAAAATCATCGGAATCGGTGGCGCCGCCCACCCAGATATTGCCGTTCTGATCGATTGCCGCATCAGCGGGAACGTCATTCCCATGGCCGAATTGGCTGGATACAGGCAAGAGCGCGGATTTTCCTGATACGTCCGACTTAACAAGGCTGATTGCCCTGCGGCCGTTCCGCGCATTCATGACTCCGGGCGGAGCATAACCAGCCTCCGTGCCGATAACCAATGTCCCGCCATCAGGGAGCGCAATGACGCGCCGGGCGTCTCCGTCGTCCAGGCCAAGAACTTGCAGCGTCGGCCCTGCCCCGATTGCCAGAACGGGTAGAAATTGGAGAAGAGCGATCCTGATCAGTCTCATTGATCGACAGAAAAATGGCGCTGGCCGCTGCATCGCTGAAGTGCGCCCTTCGGCCTCCCTGGCATACTCATATCACACTGCAACACGTTCCAGTTCGGACGGTTTACCCTAGGAATGGCGCAAGCATGCTTATCTATTTCAACCAGCCGCATGTTCAAGACCGTCTTGGCCAAGCTGGTGAG
>JALYXI010000283.1 GCA_030947245.1 Acidobacteriota bacterium | reverse complement strand
GGCGCTATGAACGCGGAGGCTCTCCTGCGGGTGGCCAGTACTACTTAACCGGTCGCGGAAGCCTTGCCGCGCCGCTTCTTCGCCGCCGTTTGCGCTTGATCGTCCTCTTGAGCGGTTGCAGTCTGGGCTTGTCCCACCGGCTTTTTCTTCTGTTCCAGGCTCTTCTTCAATGCTTCCATGATGTCGATCACGGGCGCGATGTGAGCCGAAGGGGTTTCCACCACACGGTGCCCTTCCACCTTGGCCTGAATCATCGCCTCAAGATTGGCGCGGTACGTATCGTGATACTTTTGCGGTTCGAAGTCCGCTGCGAGCGAATCGATCAGCATTTTTGCCAAGTTCAACTGCTTCTCGTTGACCGAACTGGTATCCGTCCTGTACTCATCCTGCTTCTTCACTTCGTCGGCGTAATACATGGTGTGCAGAATCATCCCGGTGGAGCCGGGCCGCACAATTACAATGTGTTCCCGGTTGTGCATCGCGATTTTTGCCACACCGCAATACTTCGTGTCTTTCAGCGCTTCGAAGAGCAACGCATACGGTTTCTCTCCACCCTCATCCGGACCCATGTAGTACGAGCTTTCCAGGTAAACAGGATCTACATCGTGTTCCTTCACGAACTCCAGGATCTCCATGGCCTTCGCCGTTTTCGGCGCCACCTTCTTGATGTCATCTTCGTCAATGACGACGTAATGATCTTTTTCGTACTCATAGCCTTTTACAATTTCAGTCCGTGGAATCGCCTTATCTTCCGCCTGGCAGTAGATGACCTGTTTCACCCGCGAGTTGTCAGATTTATGTAACTGGTTGAAGCTGACCGTCTCGCCGCGGGCGGCGGTGAACAGCCGCACCGGAAACGATACCAGTCCAAACGTCAGATGTCCTTTCCAGATACTTGCCATTTCTGTATGTTCCCTCCGCAACCTGCCCGTTCTACACGTATATCATCTAAGCAGAAACATTTCCACAGTTTTATGTCACTCGAAGAGTACGTTCGCAAGCGGCATTTCGACAAAACGCCGGAACCGAAGGGGTCGAAAGCAGCGCCTCCGCGTGCGAATGCGCGGTTTTTTGTCCAGCGCCATCATGCGTCCCGCCTGCATTACGACTTCCGTTTGGAAATAGATGGAACTCTGAAATCCTGGGCGATTCCGAAGGGGCCCACTCTGGATCCGGCTCCCAAGCGCCTAGCCGCGCACGTGGAAGACCATCCGCTGGATTACGGTGACTTCGAAGGCAACATACCGGCAGGCAATTACGGGGGCGGAAGCGTCATGCTTTGGGACCGCGGCGCCTTCGAGTTGATTGGGGACACTCCTCCGCTGGACCAGATCGCGCGAGGGGACCTGAAGTTCCGGCTGTCCGGCGAAAAGCTGAAAGGCGAATTTGCCCTGGTCCACATGAAAAACCGCGGGAAGGGCAATGAGTGGTTGCTTCTTAAAAAGAAGGACGCGGAAGCACGCCCGGGTTGGGACGTGGAAGATTTCGCTCACAGCGTGAAGACAGGCCGCACCCAGGAAGAGATTGCAAAGGATCTTCCCGCGCCCGCCGCCCAGCCCATGGCGGCGGCTTCCCACCAAGCCTTGGGAAAGATCCAGGGAGCAAAAAAGGCTGCCATGCCCGGCTTCGTGAAACCCATGGCCGCGGTGCTTGCGGAAAAGCCGCCACGTGGCCCGGAATGGACTCTTGAATTGAAGTGGGACGGCATCCGCGCCCTCTGCTATCTGAAAAGCGGCAATCTTGAGATCTTCACCCGCAATGGCAACCGGTGCGAGCGTCAGTATCCCGAGCTCTCCACTTTGCCGCACAGCATTAGGTGTTCGGAAGCCATTCTGGACGGCGAGATTGCGGTGTTGGACTCGCATGGGGTTTCCCGGTTCGCACTGATCCAACCTCGCATCATGAATACCGATGCCAATGCCGTCGCGCAACTTGCAAAGCGGCAGCCTGCCACCCTGTTTCTGTTCGACATTCTGTATCTGGACGGCTATGACTTGCGTGGAGCCACGCTCGAGATGCGAAAAGAGGTACTGAAGAAGATCGTCCAAGCTTCGCCCCTGGTCCGCTTCTCAGAGGATTTTCCCAATGACGAAGGACAGTTTCTGGAAGCCGCCAGGGAGCAGGGGCTGGAAGGCCTGATCGCGAAGTGCCTGACCAGCACTTACCAGCCACGCCGTAGTCCGGACTGGGTGAAACTGAAACTCGTTTCGCAACAGGAGTTCGTGATTGTTGGATTCACCAGCGGCGAACGGGATTATTTCGGCTCGCTGGTGCTGGGGGTGTATGACGGCAAAAAGCTGGTTCACGCCGGGAATGTGGGTACCGGGTTCGACCGCAAGTCTATGGAAGCGCTGCACGCGCGGATGGAGCCCCTCATTGCGCCCAAATCTCCGCTTTCGGGGAGGGCCAAAGTGCCCGTTGCCGGCACCACTTGGCTGCGCCCTGAACTGGTTGCGCAAGTTAAATTTTCGAACTGGACTCCGGATGGGCATCTGCGCGCGCCCGTTTTTCTTGGGCTGCGCGAAGATGTAAATCCCGAAGACTGCATCCGGGAGTCTCCGGCCGCCGCCGCGGAGCCCGAAAGCGCCCCGAAGAAAACGGCTGCCGCGTCCCCTCTACTGGCCGGAACCGCCGAGGAAGCGAAGATCACCGTCGATGGCCACGCGCTAAAACTGACGCACCTCAACAAGGTTTTCTTTCCCGGGGACGGTTACACTAAACGCGATCTGTTCAATTTCTATAACGACGTGAGCCCGCTGCTGCTTCCGCATCTGGAAGGCCGGCCGCTTTCGCTGAAACGCTATCCGAACGGCATCGGCGAGAAGTTCTTCTTCCAGAAGGATTCACCGGCTTCTTACCCGGAGTGGCTTCATTTTGAAACCATCGACAGCGAACACCGGGATCCCAAAAAGGGCAATGAGCCCATCCGCTACGTACTCGCGGACGATCGCGCGGCGCTCCTCTATCTGGTCAACCAGGGCTGCATCGATCAAAACCCCTGGCAATCCCGCGTGGGCTCTCTCGACAATCCCGATTTCATTCTGATCGATCTGGACCCGCAGGACTGCGAGTACAGCAAAATTGTGGAAGCCGCGCTACTGATCCGTCAGATATTGGACAAGCTGGAATTGGAAGGCTATCCAAAAACCACGGGCGGCCACGGAATGCACATCTATATTCCGGTTGAGCCTGAGTACACCTATGACACGACCAAAGCG
>JALYXI010000293.1 GCA_030947245.1 Acidobacteriota bacterium | reverse complement strand
CGTGTGCTCTCACCCGTTGAGGTTTCCAGCCGCTTCCTCATCAAATTTCGCGAAGCATGGGACGCGGAAAAACACGGCCCCCTGGCCGAACAGGAAATCGTGCTGACTGTTCCGGCTTCTTTTGACGAAGAAGCCCGTGAACTGACCGTACGCGCCGCGGCCGATGCGGGGCTGCCCAGCCTTACGCTGCTTGAAGAACCCGCCGCCGCCTTCTACTCCTGGATCGCGCACAACCTGGCGCAATCCCGAAAAAGCTGTTTGACGGCCAAATCGTCCTGATCTGCGACGTCGGCGGCGGCACCAGCGATTTCAGTCTGATCCGCGTTTCCCGCGACGGCGACAAAATAGAATTCACCCGCACCGCCGTAGGCAGGCACCTGCTGCTGGGCGGGGATAATCTGGATCTCACGATAGCGTGGCTCGCTGAACAGAAGCTCGGCGCGCAATTGAGCATTCGCCAGCGAAGCGGGTTGCGCCGCCAGTGCTCCGCCGCTAAAGAAGCGCTGCTCGCCGACCCTTCGCGCAAGAGCGTCGAGATCACAGTCCTGGGCAGCGGATCTTCGCTGATCGGTGGAACTCTGAAAACAGAAATCACTCGCGCCGAAGCCCTGGAACTCACGCTCGAAGGCTTCCTTCCGGTCTCCGCGCGAGGGGAAGCGCCAATGGAAGAAAAGCGCAGCCTGTTCCGCGAATTGGGCTTGCCCTATGAAACCGACCCCGCCATCAGCAAGCACCTGAACGCGTTCCTGGAAGGCGCGGGCCAGATCCCCGATGCCATCCTGTTCAACGGCGGTTTCTTTATGCCCGAAATCTGCCGGACACGTGTCGCCGATATTCTGGAGCACTGGTATGGACGCCGCCCCGAAGTTTTCGATAATCGCGATCTGGACCTGGCCGTCGCAACCGGCGCCGCGTACTACTCGTACGTGCGGTCCACCGGCGCCGGCGTGCTGGTCCGCGGCGGCCTGCCTCGGGCCTATTACATCGGCATTGGCGAGCCCGAAAGCGAGCAGATTCCCGCCGTCTGCCTGGTCCCGCGCGGTACCGAGGAAGGCTCGAAACTCGAAGTGGACCGTGGCGATCTTCAACTGATTGCGAACCGTCCGGTTTCTTTCCGGCTATACAGTTCTTTGACGCGTGCCAATGATGCGGCTGGTGACGCGGTGGTGCTAAATTCAGCCGAGGTACACCACCATGCTCCGCTCGAAGCGGTCATCCGTTATGGCAAGTCCGGCGAGAGGCTCATCCCCGTGAAGCTGGGCGCGCACCTGACCGAAGTGGGAACACTCGAGACCTGGTGCGATTCCAAAGTGAGCGAGCACCGGTGGCGGTTGCAATTCCAACTGCGCAAAGCAGCCGCGAAAGAGTCTTCAAAGCCCGCGGCCGTGGTTAGCGAAGAACACGCAAGGCAAGCTTGCGAAATAGTCGCGGCAGTGTTTTCCGCCGGCGCCGCGGCCCCATTTGCGCCCGAAGAACTGCCATCTAAGCTCGAACAAGCGCTAGGACTCGGTCGAAACTCCTGGCCTGCCGCAATCAACCGCCAACTGGCCGATGTCTTTCTCGAACACGCAAACGGCCGCAAGAAGAGCCCGTCCTTCGAAGCCCGCTGGTTGAACTTGTGCGGCTTCTGCCTGCGGCCCGGCTTCGGCTTCCCCGGTGACGATTTCCGTGTGGAACAGGCGCGCCGCGTCTATGCGGGAGGATTGCAATTTCCCAATCAAATCCAATGCGAGATCGATTGGTGGATCTTCGCCGGCCGCATTGCCGGTGGCTTGAACCGCAACCAGCAAGTGGATGTGTTCCAACGCGTTTCCCCGGTGTTACTGCCGCGCGGAAAGAAGCAGCAGCGCGTGAACTCGAGCCTTCTCCGCGAAATGTGGCGTACCGCTTCCAGCTTGGAACTGCTCCCCGTTTCGACGCGCACCGGCCTGGGCGACACACTGGTGAAAGCCCGCCAGTTCGGCGCAAGCGAACTGTGGTGCCTCGGCCGCCTGGGCGCAAGAGAACTATTTCATGGGCCAGTGAACCAAGTGCTTCCACCCGCAACCGCGTCCCGATGGATCGAAGCCTTGCTGCCCGCCCCCGTGAGTGCAGGCGAAACGCTGGCATTGCTGGCGCGGAGAACCGGCGACCCCACCCGCGACGTCGCACCCGTAACCGCAGAGAAGGTGCGCGGGTATCTCGCAGCCGCGCCGAACGCGGATCAGCTTTTGCCGCTGCTCGAAGGCGGGGAAGGCCGCTCCGAACGGACCATGGACAGAATGTTCGGCGAAGCGCTTCCATCCGGCTTGGTGATCACTTCGTAAGGGCCTTTGGCTCGCTGTTACCAATTACTGCTATCCGAACGGCAGCTCCACCGACTCACTCGGTCGAGTCAGCAGCTCCGCGCCGTTCTCCGTAATGTGCATGTCATCCTCAAGCCGCACGCCGAACTCATCAGGAATATAAATGCCGGGCTCATCGCTGAACACCATTCCGGCCTGCAGCGGAAGCGGATTGTCCTTCACCAGATACGGCCACTCATGCCCATCCATGCCGAGCCCGTGCCCTACCCGGTGCGTGAAATATTTGTACCCCGGCCCGTAACCCGCGTCCACGATCACCTTACGCGCCGCCGCATCCACGGACCCGCAAGCCACGCCCGGCCGCGCTTGCGCCAGCGCCGCACTCTGGGCTTGGCGCACAATGTCGAATACCTTCTTCATCTTGTCCGTCGCCTTGCCCAGCACAAACGTGCGGCTCAAATCGGATTCGTAGCCTTCCACACGGCAGCCTCCGTCCATCAGTAAAATCGCGCCCTCGCGAATCACCTGCGGCTGGACGGACCCGTGCGGCAGCGCGGAATACTCGCCCACCTGCACCCCCGCATCGCCCCGGAATCCAAGTTGCGCATGCGCCGCCGCCACCAGCTCCGCAAGGTCCCGCTGCGTCATGCCCTCTTTCAAAGACTTCCACGCGGCCTGATAAGCCGCCAGCGTTACCTGCGAGGCCAAACGAAGCAGTTGCATCTCATGCACGCTCTTGATCATGCGGCAGCCCGCCGTCACGGGAGTCGCACTGGTAATGGCCGCAGTCGGCGCGGCCCTTCCGATGCCGTCCGCGAACACAAATTTCACGTTCTCTTCGATCCCGAGCTTGCCTGTGATCAACCCGCGCTCTTTCAACGATGCGGCCGTCACCTGATATGGGCTCTCATCTTCGCGCCACGTGAAAACCTGGGCATGCGCGCCGCCGTTGCCGAGCGAAATCTGTTCCCGCGCCCGGTCTTCCTCAAAGGAAGGAGCCACAAAGAACGGCTCGCCGCGCACCGGAATCACCATGATAAACAGCCGCTCGCTATTCCCCCACCGTACGCCGGAAAAGTAGTCGAGAGACGTGCCGCCTGCAAGACAAATGCTTTGGATCTTGTTCTGCGCCATCAACTCCTGGGCGCGTGCCACCCGCGAACGGCGCTCTTCCGGCGTGATTGGCGTGGCTTCAGACTTGCGGCTTTTGAGGGACGTAATCGCGGGGGGAATTACGACGGCCATCGCGGCTGTCTGGAGGAAACTCCGGCGGGTGGGCATGAGCCAGTTTACTGCGGCATGCCGCCAAAGAGTTGCCCCTTTACGCGATGAAGCAACCGAGGTATTCCGAGCGCCATG
The DNA here is from genome assembly GCA_030947245.1 of Acidobacteriota bacterium. GTDB lineage: Bacteria > Acidobacteriota > Terriglobia > Bryobacterales > Bryobacteraceae > JALYXI01. Next base: position 1,390 of record JALYXI010000293.1, on the reverse strand, counting down.
TCATATCGCGGCGCCCCGAGATTTTCCGATACTCTTCAACTGCTGGCCCTGAAAAACCCGTCAGGCGTTAACGCCAGGATTGACTTCCCAAGGTCAAAATGGGTTCCTGATAGGCGAATCTCCGCAGTGGCATTTACGATCAGATATGCTCACAACGCCTTGAAAGGCGTACCGAGGTGAGCCTGCCCTTCTCCTGCAAGACAGTCAAAAGCGCAGTAATCGGCGTGATCGAGGAATTGTGCCCAGAACATCATGTCCGGCCATTCGGCGCGGTTGTGTGGCCAGCCTAGTTGAAAGCGCAGACCATAAACAGGAGATATGGCGCGTTGCGGTTCGGAATCGCGATTGTACTCGCGGATCGCGAGGCGCTCGCCATTCAGGTCCCCGAACGTCAGACCCATGATGTCGTCGAAATAGCACACCACGCGCGGCAGGCAGTGAGTCAGCGGGAATTCTCCTCGAAACAGTTTGAGCGAATCGCGGGTGGATGTGTAAAGATCCATATCAAAGCTGATGAATCCCACAGGTGCATGGACTGACAACAGGAAATCGTCAATTGTTTGTTTTATGTCCCCGATTACGAGTCTGGTTTCGGTGCTAAGTTTTGTGCGGAGCTTGTCAAAATCCATCCGGTAATCTCCGCGACAGTATAGCTGTGGCAAGTCGCGCGGATCGGTAACAGAGGGCAGGCCGGTGCCCATATCGAACCCGAACACGTTAACGTTTACCCCCGTCATCATGGAGACTTGGCGACCTATCTCTTGCATGGCAATAAGGCCATTGCCGCCAGCCACGCCGAACTCAATCACAGCGACTTCTTTACGCCCCAATACTTTGGCCTGTGCGGCCGCAACCAGAATCCCCCAGGCGTACTGAGGACGGACTAGCGCACCGGCGTTTCTCCAGAACAAGAAATCGGCCTGCTTGTGAAGCCAGCCCCAGGAGTACGGTTCGAACCGCCGATTGCCGTTCGCGGCCCGCGCGTACAGATGGTTGAGGGACTTGCGTAATTTCACCAACAAATTTTAGCAGCAACGGGTAAGCGATAACCGCAGTTGGCGAGAGAGGCAGAGGCATTCGGCGTCCCTCTTGACGCGAATCTAGGAACGAGCGTGATAGATTCCTTTATAACTCGATCCTCGGCTGGACGATTTCTGTCTTGATTCTGGGGATGTTGTTGCACCGATATCGCGGTTGGCAGAGTCTGCCATTCACGTCTACTGCTACAAAGTTCCCGCCGTTGTGTGAAGAGATAATCTGTTCCTGGACAACTCAAATCTCATCCCGAATTGAGTGATTACTGGGTTCGGCATAATATAGAGGAACTTTATAGCCGATGATGTGTTTACTGCCGCATGGCGAACCCACGCGGCGTGGTTCGTGATATCGA
>JALYXI010000220.1 GCA_030947245.1 Acidobacteriota bacterium | reverse complement strand
CGCCCAAGAAGGCCGGATCGACCGCACGCGGGCCGGCGCCACCGAGTACCGCGATTCCGTTTACGTCGCCGGAAAGCCCGTTATTCTGAAGTGTGCCGACCAAATCCAATTCCGGCAACAGCGCGTTTCGCGATCCCTTCAGTCCAATCTCGGAATTTGTGATTTGCAGGCGGGCCTGTTCCAGATCCGGCCGGTTTCGCACCGCCGATTCCACCAGCGCGCCCACCTCGCGCACAGGTTCCCGCGCCGGCACCTGAATGCGGTCGGACGGAACCAGGCGCGCGGAGCTGACCACCGGATCGCTGGTGCCCCGCCTGGTTAGGATGGTCTTCAAAATCAGTTCCTGCTGTAATACCAAGCCTTCCGAATTAGTCAGGTCCTGTCTGCCGCGCGCCACCTCAGCCTGCGCGCGCTTTACCTCAATCGGCGCCAGCGTCCCTACTTCAACCTGAGCCTTGTTATTCTGGTACAGCTTTTCCGCCAGCGCGAGCGCCTGGCGCTTTACCCGCACATCCTCATTCAGGCTGACCAGATCCCAATAGAGCCGGACGACAGAAGCGAGCGTATCGATCAACTGCTGCCGGAACACCTCGTCCGAAATCTTCTCGTTGTTCTTGGCGATCCGGATAAACCGTCGGTTATTGCCGATCCCAAACCCCTGTAACAAAGGCTGTGTAACGGTCAGCGCCACGTTTCCCGCCGTGTAGGGATTGTAGTCCGCTCGCGAGCTGTTGCTGCTGAAGCGCGAGCTGTTGAATCCAACGTTCACGCTCGTTCCGGGTGAAAAGCCTTGCGTATAGCCCAGGTTCCCGCCCACCGTGTTGCTCACCAAAGGATTGGTTCCGGCCAGAAAGACACTGGTTTCCGGAATCGACTGGCGCTGGTAATTCAGCGTTCCCGCCAACACCGGGTCGAATTGCGGGATGCGGGATCCGAGCGAAAGCGGCGTGCTGCCCAACACGGAAAGTGTAACCTGTTGCCCCTGGATAGGGGCCAGATCGGCCGAGTTTGAGGGGATGGAGGTAATCGGGGTCACGCCGCCGACAGTCGTCAGCAGCGGGCTTCCCGGCCCTCCGATACCCGCGGGAAGCTCCTTGATTTCGAGCAAAACTCCCCGGGGGAGTCCGCCGCCTTCCGTGCGTTTGATGTCATTGCGAGCAATCGCCGGGTTATCCCGCTGAAGCTGGATATCGAGGTTGTTCTCCAGAGCCAGCGCAATTGCGTCATCCAGCGTCAGGTACAACCGCCCCGCGCGGATCAGGCTGCTCAGCCGCCCGGTATTCCGGAAATCGATAGCGGAAACCGGCCGCCCTACATACGGGGATTGCAGCCGTCGAATCCACTCGCCCGCAATTCCGCCGCCAACTTGGACAACCTGCGTCTCATTCGGCGGACGAACCTCCTGGGCAAAACAGGAGCACGCCGCGGCGGCCAGCCCAAGCCATCTTCCGCCCAACTACTTATTGCCCCCGGCCGCTGCCGGCGCCTGTTCCCTGCCGATGCCACTGGGCTTCTGATCGCTTGGCCCATTCGGCGCGTTGCCACCGCCCTTCCTGCTGGAAGCCGCGCTTCCCGCAACTCCGCCCGCCTTCTGGTTCGCCGAAGCCGGCTTCACTTCCGCACCTTCGCGAACATCGTCGTTCGGGTTCACCACAACGTATTCGCCGCCATTCAGGCCGCTCGTGATTTCAATGTCGATCCCGTAATCGCGTCCCACGGTGACCGGGACAAAATGCACCTTATTGCCCGGCGCCAGGATCGCAACTTCCGGTCCTTTGGAGCGAATCACCAAGCTGTCGCCCGGGATCAAAATGGGAGGTGAGATCCGATCGGTAACGAACTGCACTTGGGCATACATGCCCGGCAGCAGAGTCCCATTCGTGTTGTTTACCTGCACCTCGGTCAGTAGCGTCCGGGTATTCGGATCGAGTGAATTCGAAGTCCTGGTCACTTTTCCGGTCACCTTGCGGCGGTAATACTCCTGCACCGTGACATTGGCCGGCAGCCCAAGATGGATGGAAGGCGCGGCCGTTTGCGGCACATTCACCAGGATGCGTAAGCGCTCAATCTGAGCCACGCGAAACAGCTCGCCGGAACCGTTGCCGCCCGAATTATTGCCGCCGAGATTCGGGTTTCCCTGCCCTGACCCGTTGGCGGCGATCAGCGATCCCACATCGACGCTCCGGGCGGTGACAATCCCTGTGAACGGAGCCCGGATCTTCTCGAACCCTTGCAGCTCGACCAACCGGGCTACATTCGCCTCGCTCGCGCGGACGTTGTCCTGAGCGGCGCGAATGTTCGCTTCCCCCACATGCACCAGCGCGGTCGCATTGTCGTAATCGGCTTGCTTCTGATCCCCTTCCTGCTGGGCCAGGACGCCACGCGCAACCAGCGTTTTCCAGCGTCCCAGCGTCACGCCGGTAAGGCGCTGCTGCGCTTGGGACTGTTCCAGCGACGCCTGTGTCTGCCCCAGGTTGGCGCGCGCTTGCTGCAAACTCGCGCGCCCCTGGATCACTTGCTGATCCAGATCCGGCGCCTCGATTTCGGCCATCAACTGCCCTTGGCGAACACGGTCGCCGATATCTACATAGCGCCGCTTCAAATAACCGGCAGCGCGGGCATAGATGTATGCTTCCGTTAACGGCGTGATGTTGCCCGGAAGCAGAAGTTCCGAAGTAGGAGCGGAGTGTTTCACCTGCGTCACGGTGACGATGGGCAGGCTGGTCTCCTCTTCTTTCGCTTCCCGGTTGATGCCCTGTTCCCGTTTGTGCCGGGGCAAGTAGCCTGCCAGGAACAGAATCGCGAGCAGAAGCAGCAGGCCCAGCCCAATCCACGCCGCCCGGCCGCGCCTTGCCTTTTGAGAGGGTGGCGCAGGCACTCGCGGGTGGGCGGGGTCGTCCAGCAGTTTTTGCTCCCGCCCGGGCTCCAGAGTCTTCAGTTCGGTCTGCATAGTTCGGTCTGCATAGAGAGTTAAGCGGGTATCCCTTCGTGCTCTTCCTCATCCAGTTCGCGGTCCAGATCCGCGGGCGCCTTCTTGCGCAGGAAGGTGTACATGATGGGCACAAAGAAAAGGGTCGTAAAGGTGGCCACCAGCAACCCTCCGATGACGGCGCGTCCCAACGGCGCATTCTGTTCACCGCCTTCCCCCAGCCCGAGCGCCATGGGCAACATCCCGATGATCATTGCAAGAGCCGTCATGGTCACGGGCCGAATGCGCGTGTATCCGGCGGACAGCGCGGCCTCCAGGGCGTTTTTACCTTCCGCGCGTTCGTCGTTGGCGAACGTGACCATCAGGATACTGTTTGCTGTCGCAACGCCGATACACATGATGGCGCCCATCAACGACGGCACGTTCAAGGTTGTTTGCGTGATAAACAACATCCACAGAATTCCGGAAAGAGCGCCCGGCAACGCCATCAGAATGATCAGCGGATCCAGCCACGATTGAAAGTTGACCACGATCAGCAGGTATACCAGCAGGATTGCGAAGATGATCCCGATCCCCAAACGGAGGAACGAAGAACGCATGGTCTGTACTTGTCCGCGTAACGACAGGGACGCGCCCTTCGGCAGTTTCTTTCCTACATTCTTCATAATGGCGTCAACTTGATTCGCCACCCCGCCCAGATCCCGCTCATCCACGTTGGCGTAAACATCGAACACGGGCTGTACATTGTAATGATTCACGATTGCGGTGGATGATCCGCGCCGCAACGTCGCCAGATTACTCAGCAATTGCGTTTGCCCGCTGCCGCCGGCCGCGGAGATCGGCGTCCGCTGCAAAGCATCGAACGAATCGATCCGGTATTGGGGCGTTTGCACAGCCACGTTATAGTTCACGCCATTGACCGGATTCAGCCACTGGTTCGGAGCCACCTGGCCGCTCGAACTGAGCGAGATCAACATGCTGTTCGCCACATCGCGCTGCGTCAACCCCAACTGGTCCGCTTTTGAGCGGTCGACATTCACGCGCACTTCCGGGTAATTCACTTCCTGATGAATGTGCACATCCACTGCGCCCGGGATCGCAGCCATCTCCTTTTCAAGGCGCTGGGCTACTTTGTAATTGCCCACCGGATCGCGCCCGACCACCTGCACGTCGATGGGCGCGGGCAAGCCGAAATTCAAGATCTGATTGGTGATATTCGCGGCCTGGAAGAAAACCGTCTCTTCCGGAAACTTGTCACGCATCATCGTACGCAGTCTCCGCTCGTATTCCAGCGTGGACGCGTGCTTCTTTTGATTCAGAGAAACCAGAATTTCGCCGTCGCCGTTGCCGATGGTGGAGCTGTCGCTGAAGGCAAGATTGATGCCGCCGGGAGGCAAGCCGATGTTGTCCAGGATGGTCTCGACTTCATCCCGGGGGATCACCTTCCGGATCTCGCGCTCCACGTCCGCGAACACCCGCTCCGTTTCTTCGATGCGCGTCCCTTGCGGGCAACGAACGTGCATCCGCATCTGGCCGGAATCGATATACGGGAAGAAGTCTTCTCCGACCAGGAAACCCAACCCAAGAGATCCTAAACAGAAAACTGCAAATCCCGCCGCAACCAGGCCGCGATGTTCCAAGCTCCATCCCAGACCGCCCTTATACCGGTTGCGCATGCTTTCGAAACGCCGGTTAAAGCCCCCGTGCACGCGCCAGATTACGCCCTCGCCCTGCGCGTGCTCGCCGCCCTTGCGGTACAACTCCACCTCGCTCCGAAGGAGGTAATGCACCATGGTCGGCACCAGCGTTCGCGAAAGAAAGTAAGACATCAGCATCGCAAAAACCACCGCCATCGCAAGCGGGGTGAACAGATATTTCGCTGCGCCCGTCAGCAGCAGCACGGGTACGAACACAATACAAATGGCAAGGGTTGAAACAAAGGCCGGCACCGCGATTTGGGAAGCGCCATCGAGAATCGCGCGAGTCAGCGGCTTCCGCATCGCCATGTTGCGGTGGACGTTTTCGAGCTCCACAGTGGCATCGTCCACAAGAATCCCGACTGCGAGAGCAAGGCCGCCCAGCGTCATCACGTTAATGGTCTGTCCGAAGAGCCCCAGAATGATGATGGATGTAAGGATGGAGAGCGGAATCGACACGCAGACAATGATCGTGCTGCGCCAGCTTCCAAGAAACAGCAGAATCATCAAGCCCGTCAGCGCCGCCGCGATCAAGCCTTCGCGAAGAACCCCGTTGATCGCCGCGCGAACGAAAATGGACTGATCGAAAAGCTGTTTTACTTCGAGCGAAGGAGGAAGGCCCGCCAAGATCTTCGGAAGCGCTTCCTTCACGCGTTTGACGATATCGAGCGTGGAGGCATTGCCGCTTTTCAGGACGGAGAGCAGCGAACCGCGGGATCCATCTTCGCGCACGATGCTTTGCTGCACGGCGAAGCCATCCCGAATCTGCGCCACGTCTTTCATATAGACCGTTGCGCCGTTCGCCGACCGGACAGGCAGATCGTTCAACGCCAGCGCGGTATCGGTACTTGCGTTCAACCGGACCAGGTATTCCCGGTCGCCCACCTTTGCAGTACCCGCGGGCAGGATCAGGTTTTGCTGGCTCAGAGCATTTGAAATATCGGTCGCTGAGAGATGATTGGCGTAAAGAGCCTCGGGATCGAGATCCACCATGATCTGCCGCTGTTTGCCGCCATAAGGCAAAGGAATCGAGGCGCCCTGCACGGTCGCAAGCTGGGTGCGGATAAAATTAATTCCGATATCGTAGAGATCCTGCTCGGTCAATACCTTGCTGGAAAGCCCAAGCTGCAGAATCGGAACACTCGAAGCGTTGTATTTAATGATTCCGGGCGGAAAAATGCCTGGCGGCAGCACGCGCAAGATGGTCTGCACGATGGAGGTGACCTGCGAGATTGCCAGCTCGACCTTGGCCGTAGGTTGAAAATACACGCGAATCACGCTAACGCCGTTATAGGATTGCGATTCCAAATGCTCGATATCGTTTACCGTGGTGGTCATCGCGCGTTCGGTGATGGTGGTGATTCGCTTTTCCATCTCGTCCGGTGAAACACCGCCATAGCTCCAGATCACCGTAACCACCGGAATGTCGATGTTCGGAAAAATATCGGTCGGCATGGTGAAGATCGCCGCGATTCCGAGAATCACAATCAAGGCGGACATCACGACAAAGGTATAAGGGCGGTGGAGAGCGAGCCGGACGATCCACATAAGTGTACTGATGCGGGAAAAACGGAATTGGGCGCGGCAAGGCGCACTTCTATCTTACGCTGGACGGGGCAATCTCTCATTCCACAGGAGCAGCCGTTCAACGTGCTTGGCCAGAACATCACATTCCACGTTGATTCTCTCGCCCCCGGCCTTGCCTTTGAGAGAAGTGTGCTCATAAGTATGCGGAATAATGGCCACGGAGATCACATCCTCTTCCAAAGCGGCAACCGTCAAGCTGATGCCATCGAGCGCGATCGATCCTTTCTCCACCACGTAACGCATAAGTTCCCGCGGCAAGACGGCGCGCAACCACCAACTGCCATCGGGCAGGCGGGACAAAGATTCCACCACGCCGGCCGCGTCCACATGGCCCTGAACCAAGTGCCCGCTGAGCCGCTGCTGCAAGGTGACCGGCCGTTCCAGATTCACGCGGGACCCGGCCCGAAGGTCTCCCAAATTGCTCCGATTCAGCGTTTCCGGCGCCAGATCGGCCGCGAAGCCGTCGGGCTGAACGGCCACCGCAGTCAGACATACGCCGTTCACCGCCACGCTTCCCCCGATGCTCAAATCAGTGAGTACCAGCGCGCAAGCTATCTGAAGCCGCGTCCCGGTCTGCTTCACTAATCCGGTCTCTTCAATGATCCCGGTGAACATACGCCTCCACGGCGAACTCGTCTTGTGAAATGGGGTGCAAGGTCACCCGCTCCACCCGGATCGCGTCGGAGCGCTTGCGCCGCCCGAACCCGCCGGCCATGGGCAGGGAGTCGGTGCCGCCCAAAATCTTGGGCGCATAGTAAAAAAATACCTTGTCCGCCTCTTCTGCGTCCAACACCGCCCAGTTCACCTTGCTCCCCGCTTCCACCAACAAAGAAAGATACCGCTGCTCACCCAGCCATTCCACGGTTCGATGAATATCGGCGCGCCCGCCCGCGCCATCGAAAGTCAAAATCTTTACCCCGCGCTCCTCCAATTGCCGTTTGCGTTCGCCGGACGCGGCGGAAGTCGCGACTACCACCAGATCGTCATGAGCCGACCCGGCCATCTTCGAATGGAGCGGCAGCCGCAGTTGGCTGTCGAGCACGACGCGCATCAATGGCCGACTGCGCGGCAATCCGGAGCGGTCGGTTAGGAAACAATCATCGGCCAGCACCGTTCCAATGCCGGTAAGTATCGCGTCCGAATCGTGCCGCAGCTGCTGGACGTGGGCGCGCGCCGTGGGACTGGTAATCCAGCCGCGATTGTCGTCGGGGGCCGCGATCTTTCCATCCAGCGTGAGCGCGGTTTTCAACGTAACCAGAGGCCGGCGGCGGCGCATGAAGTGCGCGTATGCTTCATTCAGCTTTTCCGCTTCATTCGAACTCCGCACTTCCACTGCGATGCCGGCTTCGCGCAGCTTGCGAAAGCCATCGCCTGCCACTAGCGGATTCGGATCCTGAGCAGCCGCCACTACGCGTCCGATTCCAGCGCGGATCAGAGCTTCCGCGCACGGTCCCGTCCGGCCCTGATGAGAACACGGCTCGAGAGTGATGTAGAGCGTGGCCCCCTGCGCACGCTCGCCCGCCTCTTCGAGCGCCAGAATTTCAGCATGCTTCACCCCGGCATAGGTGTGAAAACCGCGTCCCACAACCACGCCATCGCGCTCCAGCACCGCGCCCACCATCGGGTTGGGGCTTGCCTGCCCGCGGCCTTCCCTCGCGAGCGCGACTGCTTCGGCCATCCTCATGCGCCAGGTGTCGCGCCAAATAGGGAATCGAGAAATGTTTCAGGATCGAAAGGCAACAGGTCTCCAACCTGCTCCCCTACCCCGATATAGCGGATCGGCAGGTTCAATTCCCGCGCGATCGCCACCACCACGCCGCCCTTTGCAGTGCCGTCCAGCTTCGTGAGCACAATCCCGGTGACGCCTGCGCTTTCCGTAAATTTGCGGGCCTGTTCCAGGCCATTCTGGCCAGTGGTGGCATCCAGAATCAGCAGCGTTTCATGCGGAGCCGCGGGGAGCACGCGGGCAGCCGTGCGCCGCATTTTCTCCAGCTCCAACATCAAGTTGGCCTTCGACTGCAAGCGGCCCGCCGTGTCCACAATCACGTAATCCACCTTGCGCGCCTTGGCGGCTTGCAGGGCATCGAACAAGACGGCGCTGGGGTCTGACCCGGGCTGCTGCCGCACCACCTCGGTTCCGGTCCGCTCGCCCCAGATTTCCAGTTGCTCAATGGCCGCCGCGCGAAACGTATCCGCCGCGCACAACAGCACAGTCCGGCCTTCGGAGCGATAGCGGTTCGCCAGCTTCCCGATGGTTGTGGTCTTCCCCGCCCCGTTGACCCCCACCACCATCACCACCGCCGGAGGCTCGGCAACGCGCGGCATCGGCCGGTCTACGGCTTGCAGAATTTCGAGCAGGTGCTCCCGAATGAGTCCGCGTACCTGTCCCGCGTCGGCCAGCATGCGCCGGTCCGCCCGGTCCTTGATGCGGTCCAGAATCTCTTGCGTGGTGCTGACTCCGATATCTGCGCCGATCAGCGTGTACTCCAACTCCTCCAGCAGATCCGCATCGATCTCTTTTTTGCCCTGCAGCGCATCTTCCAGGCGGCCCACAAGACCAAGCCGCGTTTTTTCAACACCCGATTTCAGCTTGTCCAGCAGGCTTGGCTCTTGCTCAACGGAGCCAAAAAGCGTTTGAATCATCTCACTCGCCAGTGTACCGAACGCCCGGGTTCAGGCTCGCGGGCGTGTCACTCTGAATCGAGCAATGATTTTTGCTTTTCGCGATCTGCCGGATATAATTCACGTGTGCTCCATGATGCCGCCGAAGAACTTCAGAACGTGCGATGCGCGAAGCCGTCAGGAGTGGCGGAACTGGCTGCAAGAGCATCACGATTCAGAACCCGGGATATGGCTCGTCTTTCACAAGCAACACACGGCTGAAGCCTCCATCAGCTATGACGCCGCCGTCGAGGAAGCGCTGTGCTTCGGTTGGATCGACAGCATCGTTATGCGGCTGGATGATGACCGCTACGCGCGTAAGTTCACTCCGCGAAAGCCCGACAGCAGATGGTCCACGACCAATCGCCTACGCTATGCGGACCTGAAGTCGCGCCGGCTACTGGCGGCGCCGGGACTGGAGCGGGCGCCTACGAGCCGAAGCGGTGATGCCCCGCGGCCATCCGCATCGGCGATTCCGCCTTACATTGAAAAACAACTGAGGGCCAACGCGCTTGCGTGGGAATATTTCGAGCGGCTGGCGCCCTCATGCCGACGGCAATACGTCGGTTGGATCGATTCGGCCAAACGAGAGGAAACGAAAGAGAAACGTCTTCGCGAAGCGATCGGTCTGCTGGCGGCCGGTAAGAAGCTCGGGCTGAAATGAAGGAGCAGCTCAACAGGACCGTCCAGGCCTTGGGAGCGATAGCGGTTCGCCAGCGCGAGACGATGAGCGCTCGCCGTCCTGTGGGCCGCTTGGAAGATGCGCTGCCGGGCTAGATTTTTGAGATGGTTCCGGTGGATCTCCGCCGCTGTTCCGATCGTCATATTTGGGTCACTTTCGAAGTAAGGAGCAAGGTGCGTTCGAGGCGAACCATCTCTTTCACGACTTCTTTGTCGCGACTCACTTTCTCCGCCGAGCGCCGGAGAAGTTGATACCCCTTTGATCCGCTCTTCGAGCGCCAGCCGGCTTTGCCGGTATTCCGGCAAAGGCATATCCGCCACCCGCTTGAACATGCCTTCACTTCGAGCATGCGCGGGATGTGCTCGAACTGAGTGAACGGGAGCCATGCTTGGTTCGGGTCACTGCGCGCGATCGCACGGCGCGTCGCCTGGCGCACGGCCACGGTGATGGCGTCGAGCACGATGTGATCGCGCAGCACCGCCCACTCTTCCGGGTTTTCGAGAGCCAACCCCTGCATCACGGAACACGCGACCTTCGCATCGATGACCGGCCCCGCGGCCGCCGCTTGCGCCAGCATCGTGTGAATCGATTCAGTGAGGC
>JALYXI010000207.1 GCA_030947245.1 Acidobacteriota bacterium | reverse complement strand
TCATTTTTTGAATATCAGCTACGCCCGTGCGCTCTTCGTCTTCCGCGATCTGCTTGTCTTTGAAGAGCTTTTTGAGCTGTTCGTTAGCATCGCGGCGAATGTTGCGAATGCTGACGCGGTGGTCCTCAGCTACGCCTTGTAGGCGTTTCACCAATTCCTTGCGGCGCTCTTCGGTGAGTGGCGGAATGGGGAGGCGGATCACTTTGCCGTCATTACCGGGGTTCAGGCCGATATTGGCGTTGCGGATGGCTTTTTCTATGGTTCCCAAAAGAGAAACATCCCAGGGCTGCACGGTAATCAGCGCCGGCTCCGGGACGTGGAGGTTGGCCACCTGATTCAGAGGCGTCGGCGTGCCATAGTAATCCACGCGGATGTGATCGAGGATGCTGATGGAAGCGCGGCCCGTGCGAATGGAGGTCATATCATGCGAAAGAGCGGCGACGGCCTGTTCCATTTTGGCCTTGGATTGAGCTTCGATTTCTTTAACGGTGGGCATGTTTAGCAGATTCTGGTTCCGATAGGTTCACCCATCGACATACGCATTATATTGCCGGGCGTGTTCAGATTGAAAACCAGAATGGGCAACTTATTGTCCCGGCACATGGCGATGGAAGTGGAATCCATCACGCCGAGCGATTGCGAGAGCACTTCCGTGTACGTGATTTCCTTGTACATGACCGCATCCGGGAACTTCATCGGATCTTTGTCGTAGACCCCATCGACCTTTGTAGCCTTTGCGATCACTTCAGCGCGGATTTCGAGAGCGCGAAGAGTGGCGGCGGTGTCGGTGGAAAAGTAAGGGTTCGACGTGCCGGCCGCGAAGATGACCACGCGGCCTTTGTCAAGGTGGCGAATGGCGCGGCGGCGAATATACGGCTCGCAGACCTGGTGCATTTCGATTGCGCTCATCACGCGAGTGTGACAGCCTTGATGTTCGAGAGCGTCCTGCATGGCAAGCGAGTTGATGACGGTGGCGAGCATGCCCATGTGGTCGCCAGTGACGCGGTCCATCTTGCGGGCGGCAAGAGCGATGCCACGGAAGATATTACCGCCCCCTATGACCAGGCCGACCTGCAGGCCCTTTTCGGAGATGGCGGCAACTTCAGCCGCCAGGCCTTTGACACGTTCGGGATCGATTCCGAAGGTGCCCTGGCCGGCCATGGCTTCACCACTCAGCTTGAGGAGAACGCGCCCATAAGGAGCCATGCTTATTGGCCGGGTGGAGTGGTTTCAGAAGCAACAACAGGAGCGGTGGAGCTTTCGCCCACTTTGAAGCGGACGAAGCGGGCGACCACGATATTTTCACCAAGCTTGGCGATTTTACTCTTGATGATCTGCTCGACAGTCATGGTGGATTCCTTGACATAGGGCTGCTCATACAGGCAGACCTCCTCATAGAACTTCGCCATGCGGCCTTCGACAATCTTTTCGGCTACCTTTTCCGGCTTGCCTTCATGAATCGCGCGGGCCTTTTGGATGTCCTTTTCCTTGGCGAGAGCGGCTTCGGAAACATTTTCCTTGCGGATGAATTCGGGGTTGGCAGCAGCGATGTGCATCGCGAGATCGCGGCACAGATCCTGGAAATCATCCGTGCGGGCGACGAAGTCGGATTCGCAGTTAACCTCAATGAGAACACCCAATTGGCCGCCGGGGTGGATGTACTGAGCGATTAGCCCCTGGTTGGCGTCGCGAGTAGACTTCTTGCCGGCTGAGGCGATACCGCGTTTGCGGAGAACCACTTCGGCCTCGGCCAGGTCGCCGTTGGCTTCCTTGAGGGCGCTCTTGCATTCCATCATGCCGGCGCCAGAGCGTTCGCGCAGCTCCTTGACCTGTTGTGCTGTGATTTCTGCCATATCTATTTGTTCCTGGGCGGCTTGTTCCTGGGCGGCACTATTCGGCGGTGTCCGGGCGGGAGGTGGGTTCTTCGCCCATCAGACTTTCCGCCATAATCTGTTCGTTGAACTTGGGATCCACATACTCGGTGTACGCGGGAATGGCTTCTTCGGCCGGAGTTTCATCCGTGATCAATTTTTCGGGTGTGAAATCCTGCTCTGTAGCTAGCGCGCGGCCTTCGATTACGGAGTCGGAAATCTTGGTGGTGAAGAGGCGAATGGCCCGCAGGGCGTCATCATTGCCGGGAATCACCCAATCCACTTCTTCCGGATCGCAGTTCGTATCGACAATGGCAACAACCGGGATGCCCAGGCGGCGGGCTTCCTTTACCGCGATGGCTTCCTTGTTCGAATCGATAACGAAAAGAACATCGGGCAGGCCGGGCATATCTTTGATGCCGGCCAGGTTCATCTCCAGCTGCTTGCGTTCGCGTTCCAGGCGAATGACTTCTTTCTTGGGACGGGCTTCATAACCGCCATCGGACGCCATCTGGTCGAGTTCTTTCAAACGCTTGATGGATTTCTGGACGGTGGCCATATTGGTGAGCAGGCCGCCCAGCCAGCGCTGATTGATGTAGTACATCTGGCAACGGGTGGCCTCTTCCGCGATTGCTTCCTGTGCTTGGCGCTTGGTTCCAACAAAGAGGACGTTCTTGCCCTGAGCGGCCATTTCACCGACGAAACGGGCGGCGTCTTTGAAAAGCTTCAGGGTCTTTTGAAGATCGATGATATAAATGCCGTTACGCTCGCCGAAGATATATTCCTTCATCTTGGGGTTCCAGCGTTTGGTCTGGTGACCGAAATGGACGCCGGCTTCGAGCAGTTCTTTCATGGAAATGGCTGGCAAATGAGTGGTGCTCCTGTATGTGGTGCGGGTTAGGTAGAGGGAGTGGCGCTCTTAAGACCCTTTAGATGAGGGCAGAGAACCGCGAAATCGAGGAATGCCGCAGGGCAGCATTCCCAAATAGAAACAAACCTATCGTTTCGAGAACTGGAAGCGCTTACGAGCTCCCTTTTGGCCGTACTTCTTGCGTTCGTGCTTGCGCGGATCGCGAGTGAGGAAGCCGGCTTGCTTCAAGGTGGTGCGGAGTTCCGCGTTGAACTGAACCAAGGCGCGGGAGATTCCTAACCGGATGGCTCCCGCCTGGCCGATGAAGCCGCCACCGTTAGCCAAAACCAGGATGTCGAACTTTTCCAGGGTTTCGGTTGCGATCAGTGGCTGGCGGACGGGAAATCGCGACGCATCTGTGGGGAAGTAATGGTTCAGTTCGCGGCCGTTGATCTTGATAGCGCCACTGCCAGGACGAAGGAATACCCGTGCAATGGCGCGCTTGCGCCGCCCAGTGGCCAAGTACTGCGTAATTTGTTTCATTGCCATGATTTAGGATGCCTTGCTCACAAGCTCTTTCGCCACCGGCTTTTGGGCGGCGTGGGGGTGTTTGGCGCCTGCGTACACGTTCAGCTTGCGATACATCTGCTTACCCATTTTGGATTTGGGCAGCATGCCGAAGATGGCGTCTTCCACCATGCGTTGAGGGCGGGTGGAGCGGACGCGCTGTAGGGTACGCTCGACGAGACCGCCGGGGTAGCCAGTGAAATGGCGGTAGACTTTCTGGTCTTCTTTCTTTCCGGTGAGGACGACCTTTTCCGCATTGATGACAATCACGTGGTCACCGGCATCGATGAACGGGGTGTAGTTGGTCTTATGCTTGCCCATCAACATGCTGGCGGCCAGGCTGGCGACTTTGCCGAGGACCTTGCCTTCGGCATCAATGACGTGCCATTGCCGGGGAACGGCGTTTTTCGTTGGAAACTGCGTGGTACTCATGAGGACACACTTCTCCGCTGGATGATTCTTACCTGATTAGCGTAGCTGGGCGTTACACTAATTGTCAAATTCTCCGCAGCACTGGTAACGAACGAACCACCAGTGTCTGAGTTTCGAAAAAGGCGCGGAATAAGCGGAATAAATAGAAGCGGAACAATAGAGAGGTAAAGCGGAGTTAGGAACGCGAAGCAGGCAGGGAAGATGTGCAGGAAGCGGCGTCGATAGAAGCGTCTAAAGAAATTCGCCGGGAGAGCGGTCTCGCATCGAAAACCCGGAGCAATAGTTGCTCCGGGTCCGGTTTGCATAAGGAGGAGGTTACTGAGGGAGAGCAGGAGTCAATTAGCTACGGGCCGCCTTCTTCCTCCAGCCCAATCCTACGAGCACCAAGCCGGTTCCGAGCGACAGGATCGTTCCCGGTTCAGGCGTCGACGCGGAGGAAATCACGCCGGGTCCAAGCAGCACATCTCCC
>JALYXI010000193.1 GCA_030947245.1 Acidobacteriota bacterium | reverse complement strand
GCGTAATCCTGAACGTGCGGGGCGACCAGCACTTCGCGGCACACCGAACGCACGTCAAGAATGGAAGCCGCGTCCAGCGCCGGAGTGATCACCGGTTCTTCGCGGACAATAGTTCGTTCAACGATCCTCGAAAGTTCGGCGCGGCTGGGATAAGTAACCAGAATCTTCATCAGGAACCGGTCCAGTTGCGCTTCCGGAAGCGGGTATGTGCCTTCCATTTCGATCGGATTTTGAGTGGCCATAACAAGAAACGGCGCTTCCAGCTGATGGGTGGTGGTGCCGCTGGTAACCGTGCGCTCCTGCATGGCTTCGAGCAGTGCGGATTGCGTCTTTGGCGTGGCGCGGTTGATCTCGTCCGCTAGTACCAGATTGGCGAAGATCGGCCCAGGCTGAAAACGGAGAGCCTTTGCGCCCGAGGCTTCGCTTTCCATGATCATGCTGCCCACGATATCGGCGGGCATCAGGTCCGGAGTGAATTGAATGCGCGAATACTTGAGTTGAAGCGCGCGCGCCAAAGTGCGAAGCAGCGTGGTTTTTCCCAGGCCGGGAACACCTTCCAGGAGCACGTGCCCCGCGGCAATCAGGCAAATCAGGACGCCTTCAACAACATCATCCTGACCGACAATTACTTTCGCGATTTCAGTACGGACCAGGTTGAGACGGGAAACGGCCTGCTGGAGACTTGCTTCGTTTGCCACTTGGCCATTGTAGAGGATAGGGGCGCCACGTTATGCGATCGAACCCCGGTGCTATACACTCGTTGGACATGAGAATCCGTTCCGCAATTCTTATGGCGAGCCTTCTTGGCGCTGGTGCTGTTCGCGCCGCGAGTACGCCCTCGGCGGCGCTTCTGGTTCTCGCGAAGAGTGACAGGACGCTCTCCATCGTGGATCCTTCAAACCTGAAAGTGATCGCGCGCATGCCTTCCGGACCCGATCCGCATGAGGTGATCGCTTCCGCTGACGGAAAGTTCGCCTACATCTCGAATTATGGCGGTGGCGCATACAACACATTGACTGTGGTGGACTTGGTGGGGCAGAAAACTGCCGGGACGGTCGACTTGGGAGCGCTTCGCGGACCGCACGGGCTGATGTATGCAGGCGGGAAGGTCTGGTTCACAGCGGAGGCTGCCAAGGCGATCGGCAGCTATGACCCGGAAACTAAGAAAATCGATTTAATACTCGGCACTGGCCAGAACCGGACACATATGATCTATGTGTTTGAAGAGTTGACACGGATTGTTACTTCAAATATCAGCTCCGCTACGATGACGATGATTGAGAAAGGCGCTGTCGGCGGAGCACCCGGACCGGGACCCGGAGCAGGACGCGGGCCAGGAGGTCCGCCCGGAAGGCCTCGTCCCGAAGACTGGAACGAAACGGTAATTCCCGTGGGCCGCGGCGCCGAGGGGTTTGACGTTTCGCCGGACGCGAAGGAACTTTGGGCTGCCAATGCTCAGGACGGAACCGTCTCGGTGATCGATATAGCGGCAAAGAAAGTAGTGAAGACGCTCGACGCGAATGTGAGAGGAGCAAACCGGCTCAAGTTTACGCCGGACGGAAAGCTGGCCCTGATTTCGACCTTGAGTGGACCGGATGTGGTGGTTTTCGATACCGCATCGCGAAACGAAGTGAAGCGGGTGAAGGTGGGGCGCGGTGCGGCCGGCATTCAAATGCAGCCGGATGGGGCGCGTGTCTTCGTGGCATGCACGCCGGATGACTACGTCGCGATCATGGACTTAAAAACGCTGGCCGTTACCGGGCATCTGGATGCGGGCAAGCAACCGGACGGCATGGCGTGGGCCGTTCATCCTTAGCGGTAGAGAGATAATTCAACTCACATGACAGATCTTTCGCGGCGTTCGATTTTGAAAACGGCTCTTTCCGGATTTGCCGCCGGAAGCGTAATGAGTGGGGCGAACCGGCACTCGCTCGATTCGGTGGGCGTGCAGTTGTATACCGTGCGCGGCATCCTGATGAAAGATCCGGCTGCGGTATTGCAATCGATCGCGCAAATCGGATACCGGGAAGCAGAGGTAGTCTGGGCATCGCTTCAGGGGATCGGCCCGGCACTGAAGCAAACGCCGCTGCGGCCCGTGAGTGTGCACCTGGATTCGGACTTATTCAAGCCGGAGAATCGCGAAAAGATGCTGAGTGCGATCCAGACTGTGAAGCAGTTCGGATTTCAGTATGCGGTTTACCCGTATGTTCCTGTGCCGGAGCGGCCCGCTGCTCTCGATGGCTTTAAAACATTGACCGATCAGTTGAACAAGGCTGGCGCGGATTGCCGCGAGGCGGGGCTGCAGCTCTGTTATCACAACCACGCGTTTGAGTTTCAACCGATGGAAAGCACGACCCCCTTTGAAACGATGATGCGGCAAACGGACAAAAAACTGGTGCAACTGGAAATGGATGTGTTCTGGGTGAGTGTCGCCGGGCACGATCCGGTGGCGCTGCTGAAGCAGTATGCCGGACGGGTTCCGCTTCTTCACATCAAAAACAAGGCAGCGGGCTTTCCGGTGCAGTTCAACGAAAAGGTTCCCGCGGAGGCGTTCCGGGAAGCAGGCAATGGATCGATCGACATGAAGCAGGTTTTGCGCGCTGCCGCGGACGCAGACACCAGGCACTACTTTGTGGAGCAAGATCAAACTCCTGGCGATCCGCTGGACAGTTTACGGCAGAGTTACCGTTACTTGAAGCAGCTGAAATTCTAATGAGCGAGCCACTCAAGTAAAATGAAAGCATGACGTCGCGCCGCGCACTTCTGATTTCGCCGTTCCTGGTCAGACTATGTGCCGGTTTCGAGCAAACAGCCGAACTGTTACGGGGAAAGCTGGTGCAGAATGCAGGGCAGCAGCCATCTCTTGAGACTCAGGCGCACAAAGTAGTTCCTGTCACGGGGGATGAGCCGACTGGCAAAATTCTGCGCGATTTGCGCTTGGCGGGCAAGATTCTCGAAGTAAAAGGGCACTGGGCGGATACGAGCCGTTTTGCGATCGATCCCATCGAAACACGGCCCATGGTAGTGGTCGATGGAACGAAGCGCTTCCGCGTGACATACTATTGCGACGTATGCTCGATTCGAACCTACAGCCCGGGACCCTGCATGTGCTGCCAAGCGGAAACGCGCCTCGACCTGATCGACCCCGCAGCGAAAGAGTAGCGCGTTCGGCGGTGATCTCCGTTTTGTTTCCTATCATGATGACTGCTGCTCAGTATTCTGTGGAACGCGTCCAGGTAGATGGAATAGAGGTGGTCCGGCTAGTAGATCCCGGGCACAAAACACAGGTATCCATTGTGCCATCGGTGGGCAACATCGCCTATGACATGAAGGTGAACGGGAAGAGTATTCTGTACTTTCCATATTCCGGCCTGCGTGAATTTCGCGCAAAGCCAGGGTTGTGCGGCGTGCCGTTTTTGGCACCGTGGGCGAACCGGTTGGACCAGATGGCTTTCTTCGCGAACGGGAAGAAGTACGCCTTCAACCCGGACCTGGGGAACGTGAAACCCGATGGAAACGGGTTGCCCATCCATGGACTGATTTCGTTTTCCAATCTGTGGGAAGTGGTGGATGCGAACGCGGATGATAAGGATGCGCACGTCACAAGCCGTCTTGAGTTCTGGAAACACCCGGACTTAATGGCGCAATTTCCGTTTGCGCATACCATCGAGATGACGTACCGGCTGCGCGGGGGCGAACTGGAAGTGGAAACCGCCTTGCGCAACCTTTCAGCGGATCCGATGCCTGTCTCGATTGGCTTCCATCCGTATTTTCAGTTAGACGATGCGCCGCGAGACCAGTGGAAGGCACATTTGCCGGCGCGCGAACATGTGTTGCTGTCAAAGGTTCTGACGCCCACGGGAGAGCGTAAAAAGATGGATCTGCCCGACCCATTTCCCCTTGCCGGAGCGCAATTGGACGATGTGTTTACCGGGCTGGAACCGAATGCCGAGTTTTCCGTGCAGGGCGCGCGCGAAAAGATCACAGTGATCTACGGGGCTAAATTTCCCGTGGCTGTAGTATACGCGCCGGCCGGGAAAAGCTTCATCTGCTTCGAGCCTATGACCGGTTTGACGAATGCGATGAATCTGCACCATGCAGGGAAATACCCCGAATTGCAGATTGTGAAGCCCGGGACTGAATGGCGGGGAAGCTTCCGAATCCAGCCAAGCGGATTTTGATTGCAAACGGTTACCGTCAATAAGAAAGCCGCGGGCCGGGTGGATAGCGGCCATCCGTGGATTTTCGAAAGCGATGTGGTGGATCGAGGGACGGCGGGACCGGGCGATGTTGTGCTTGTCACTGAACGAAACGGGCGTCCTCTGGGCACGGCGCACTTCAGCGCAGCTTCTCAGATCACGCTCCGGATGCTGGCACGCAAGCCGGTCGAAGTAGGGCTCGACTTCTTCCGCGAGCGAATCGTCGCCGCGTTGCGGCACCGGCAACGTACTCTTCTGGGCGCAACTTCGTACCGCCTGGTGCACGGAGAAGCCGATTTCCTTCCAGCCCTCGTGGTGGACCGCTACGGCGATTATTTCACGGTGCAAATGCTCGATCAGGGTATGGACAGGGC
>JALYXI010000138.1 GCA_030947245.1 Acidobacteriota bacterium | reverse complement strand
CTTTCCAAGCGCCCCGGCGCCGGCATGACGTTGCGTCCCGTTTCCATGGATTTCAATTACGGCTCCAGCTTCGGCGAACGGTCGCCTTCCGCATACGAAACGCTGTTGCTCGATGCCATTTCAGGCGACCCCGCGCTTTACACCCGCCAGGATATGGTGGAGGCCAGTTGGGCTGCGGTCGCGCCCATTCAGGAGGTTTGGAACAACCACACGTTTGCGTTTCCGAATTACCCGGCCGGGACGTGGGGCCCGCAAGCCGCGGAAGAAATGCTAGCCCGCCGCGGACACACCTGGAGACGGCCCTGACCATCAGTCCTGAACTCATTCGCCGCGAACTTTCGGATCTCTGGGTCTCTCTGGCCGAAGGCGCCGAAGCGGAAGGGGTGCTCCGCGCCTGTTCCATGACACTGATTGCCGGCGTGGAAGAGACGGACGACCCGGCCCAAACCGGAGAAACACTCGCAAGACTCATGCGCGAGCACCCCAGCCGCGCTATCGTCCTGCGCCTGCGCTCCGGTGACGCCGCGTATCTCTCCAGCCGCGTGTTCGCGCAGTGCTGGATGCCCTTCGGGCACCGTCGCCAGATCTGTTGCGAACAGGTAGAGCTGACTGCCACCGCGGCCAGCTTGCCCGATCTTCCTGCCGTTGTGTTGCCACTCGCCATTCCGGATCTGCCTGTGATGCTCTGGTGCCGGAGCGCCGCACTGTTCGCGCAGCCCGCGTTCGGGGCTCTGGCCCTTATGGCGGATAAGACCATTGTCGATAGCGCCGGCTTCGGCCTTCCCGCCCTGCGTGCATTTGCCCGCAAGCACCGTACGGCCGATCTTGCCTGGACGCGCCTCACCCGCTGGAGGGAGTTGATAGCCCAGATATTCGAAAATCGCGCATATCTGGCGGATTTGCCGCGCCTCACAACCATTCGCGTCACCCACGAAGGAGAACAGCCCACTGTGTCTGCCCTCTACATGGGTGCGTGGCTGAAGCGCTGCCTCCCGGCGGCGGCGCTGCGCCTGGAGCGCGGACCCGCAAGTTCTGTCTCGCTCGAAATGGCTGGTGAAACGCACACCGGCATTCGGATCTCCGGCGAAACCGGTGTTGACGTCCAGGTACGCGGACACAAGACTCACACGGTTTTTCCGGCCGCGGACGATTATGCGCTTCTGCGAGAAGAGCTTTCCATCCCCGGCCGCGACCCCGTCTTCGAATCCATCCTGTTCTCAGAGGATCTTCCGTGAGCGCCCGCTGGCATGTCTATGCCGATCCCGAATCCGCCGCCGAAGCGTGTGCGCAGCATATCTTTACCCTGCTCGATGAAGTTCTCGCCGGCAAAGATCACGCTACACTGGCCGTCTCCGGCGGCTCCACGCCCAAGCTTCTCTTCGATCATCTGGTGGCGCATCCCTTTCATTGGGATCGAGTCCACATCTTCTTCGTCGATGAGCGGGCCGTGCCGCCTACAGATCCGGAAAGCAATTACAAATTGGCAAACGAGCACCTGGTGATCCCCGCCAAGATCCCGGCCCGCAACGTCCACCGCATTACCACCGAACACACGCCGGACCACTCCGCCGCAAGCTATACGCGCGAGATCCAGTCCTTCTTCGGTCTAGGCGAGGGAGAGCCCCCCCACTTCGATGTGATCCACCAGGGCATGGGATCCGATGCCCACACGGCCAGTCTGTTTCCCGGCGAGCCGCTGATTCAAGACCGGGAAGGAATTGCCGCGGCGACCTATAAGGCGGAAGACTCGCAGTGGCGCATCACACTGCTTCCAGGCGTTCTTCTGGCCGCAAAGCATACCGTGTTCCTGGTAACGGGGAAAGACAAGCGGGAAGCGGTGAAGAATGTCTTCGAGGGCGAATACGAGCCGCTGAAATACCCGGCGCAAATCGTTGCCCATCACGGCCGCCGCGTAGCCTGGTTTCTGGATCGCGCCGCCGCGCCCGCCGGTTAGCATGGACGCGAAACAGTTGAAAGCTCAGCCCATAGCGCGGATGGCGCACATGCGCCATTTGGTGGACCAGCTCCAAAGCTTGGAAGCTCGGCTCCGCGAAGGCGGAGGAGCCGCCCGCATTGAAAAGCAGCACAGGTCCGGCAAGCTCACGGCTCGCGAACGCATTGCCGCACTGATCGATCCATCCACTTCCTTTCTCGAGATTGGGCTTTTGGTTGCCTACGACAGCTATGACGGGCAAGCTCCCGCCGCGGGAGTTGTTACAGGGATAGCGCGCATCGAAGGCCGTCCCGCGGTGATCGTTGCGAACGATGCCACCGTGAAAGCAGGCGCCTGGTGGCCGGAAACCATAACAAAGATTCTGCGAGCACAGGAGATTGCGATTCGCAACCGCGCGCCCATCGTCTATCTTGTCGATTCCGCGGGCGTCAACCTGCCGTATCAGGACGGAATTTTCCCCGGCCAGTACGGCGCGGGCCGCATTTTCTTCTACAATTCGCTGATGCGCCGCAAGCTGCGCATCCCTCAAATTGCCGCCGTCATGGGCCCCTGCATCGCTGGCGGAGCTTACCTGCCCGCTCTCAGTGACTTCGTGATCATGGTGGAACGCACCAGCTTCATGGGGCTGGGCGGCGCCAACCTGGTGAAAGGAGCCACAGGCCAGCGCATTGATCAGGAAACGCTCGGTGGAGCGCGTACGCACACGGAAATATCCGGTGTCGCGCACTACATGGCGAAGGACGATTCCGACTGCCTGGCGCAGATTCGCGCGCGATTCCGCCAGCTCCCGGCGCCAGCTCCCGCGACCACCGGCACCGCCCCGGATCCGGAAGGGCTCTATGAAATTCTGCCGGCGGATCACAGGCTGCCCTATCACGTCGAGTCCATTCTTGAGCGCATCCTCGATCCTGCCGATTACACCGAATTTCAGCCCGCGCACGCACATGAAATGCTGTGCGCCACCGCGCGGCTGTCGGGACGTCCGGTCGCTGTCATCGCGAACAGGCGCGGCTTCCTGGGCAAACGCATTGGCGGAATCGTCTACACCGAAACAGCGCGCAAAGTGGCTTACTTCGTCGAACTGGCCGAACGGGCCGGCACACCGATTCTCTATTTCCAGGATGTTTCCGGCTTCATGGTAGGCGGCGATGCGGAACACAGCGGCATCATCCGCGCGGGCGCCGAAATGGTGGAAAGCATGGCTTGCGCCACCGTCCCTAAGATTGTCCTCACTACGAATCACGCGAGCGGCGCCGGGTACTACGCGATGGCCGGGCAGGGCTTCGACCCACACTTCACGTTTGCCTGGCACACTGCCAGAAACGGTGTGATGGAAGGCGATAGCGCGGTGGTGGCCCTGCACTCGGCGGAGCTCGAAAAGCTGAAAGAATCCGGCCAAGCCATGCCCGAAGACTTACAAGAAGCCATCGCGCGAACCCGGGCCGACTACGACCGCTGGCTGGACGCGCGCTATGCCGCCGCGCGAGGTCACGTGGACGCTTTGATCGACCCGCTCGACACCCGCGCCGTTCTTACGCAAGCTCTGGAAATCACGCAAGCCCGCTCCCTGTCTCCCGGCTTTGAGGCACTTCTATGAAAACCATCCGCATCGGCAACGGGCAAGGGTTCTGGGGCGACTGGCTGGAAGCTCCGGTGCGTCTTGTCGAGGGAGGCCCGCTCGATTATCTGATTCTCGATTACCTTGCCGAAGTCACCATGTCGATCCTGCAGAAGCAGAAGGAGCAGGACCCGCGCCGCGGCTATGCTTCCGACTTTCCCCCGCTGATAGCCCGCCTCGGCCCTGCGCTAAAAAGCCGCAATATCCGCGTGATCGCGAATGCCGGAGGAGTGAATCCCAAGGCCTGCGCCGAAGAATTATTACGGCTTGCGCCAGATCTTAAAATTGCTGTGGTTCTTGGCGATGATATCTACAACCGCATCGATGAACTGCTTGCGCGCGGCCACGCCATGAAGGACATGGACACCGGCCAACCCCTCAGCACCATCCGCGACCGAATCCAGAGCGCGAATGTATACATCGGGGCATTTCCTCTGGCCCAAGCGCTCGCAACCGGAGCGGACGTGGTAATCGCGGGCCGCTCCACGGATACCGCGCTCGCGCTTGCTCCCATGGTTCACGAATTCGGCTGGACCGAAACCGATTACGACCTGCTCGCCGCGGGGACCATCGCGGGCCATATCGTCGAGTGTGGCGCGCAATGCACGGGCGGCAACTGCCAAGCCGACTGGCGCACCATTCCCGATCCGGCCAACATCGGCTACCCGATCATCGAAGCTGCCGCCGACGGCGCCTTCGTCATCACGAAGCACGAGGGCACGGGCGGCCGCGTTACAACCGATTCCGTCAAAGAGCAACTTCTCTATGAGTTAGGCGACCCCAAGCGCTATCTGACCCCCGACTGCACAGCCGATTTCACCACAGTGCAGCTGGCGCAAGACGGCCCGGATCGTGTGCGAGTCTTCGGCATCCGCGGACGGGAGCGCCCACCCACCCTCAAGGTCTCAATCAGTTTCAGCGATGGCTGGAAGGCAATCGGAACACTTGTATACTCCTGGCCCGATGCGGTTGAAAAGGCACAGGCGGCCGACAGTATCGTCAGAGCGCGCCTTGCTGCCCTGGGTCTCCATTTCGAAGAGATCCGCACTGAGTTTTTCGGCGTGAATGCCTGCTTGGGCAACGTGGCTCCGCCGATCGCCAATCCGCCCGAAGTGCAGCTCAGAATCGGCGTGCGGGATGCGAATCGCAAGGCCGTCGATCGCTTCACTCGCGAGCTCATTCCGTTAGTGCTGAACGGTCCTCCCGGCGCAACCGGCTTCGGCGAGGGCCGTCCGCCCGTGCGCGAAGTTGTGGCCTACTGGTCCGCTCTGCTACCGCGTGAAGAAGTTCAAACCACGGTCGAGGTGTTTCCATGAAGCTCAGCGAACTTGCCCACACGCGCTCCGGCGACAAGGGCGATACGGCCAATATCGGGGTTATCGCGTGGCGCGAAGAAGACTACCCCATACTGCTTCGCGAGTTAACCGCGGAACGCGTGAAGGCGTTCTTCGGCGGCATGGTGCAGGGCGAGGTTGAGCGATTCGAACTGCCGAACTTGGGCGCGCTCAACTTCCTTCTGCATGGCAGCTTGGGCGGTGGCGGGACAGTCACTCTCCGCGTTGACGCGCAAGGCAAAACCTACGGCGCGGCCCTGCTCGGAATGGAGATAGATGCTGATCGTTGAGACCGATGGCCAAGTGCGTCACCTGCGCCTGAATCGCCCGGAGAAGCGCAATGCTCTCAGCTTTGAACTGTGCCGGCAGTTGACCGCGGCTCTCGACATCGCCGATCAGGATCCCTCGATTCACGCGATCCTTCTTACCGCGGAAGGTCCGGCATTCTGCGCGGGCATGGATCTGAAAGAGATCGGCCTTGTGAACGAAGCGGATCTAAGCCTAATTCACGATTCACTCTTCACGGCGGGTTCGCGGCTTTCAAAGCCGTTGATTGCCGCAGTTGCCGGGCCGGCGATTGCAGGCGGAACCGGTTTAGCCGCAAACGCGCACATCGTGGTCGCGGGCCCGGACGCGACATTCGGATTGCCCGAGATCAAGATCGGCTTGTGGCCGCTGCTGGTTTTTCGCGCTGTCGCACAAGCCGTCGGAGAACGCCGCGCCACAGAGTTGAGCTTGACGGGACGCAGGTTCACGGCAGCGGAAGCCAACTGGATGGGCTTAGTGACCGAGGTTCACGAAGCCGCCGAGCTTCGTGCAAAGGAACTGGCCGCCACGGTCGCCGGATTCCGCCGTGAAGCCGTCTCACTCGGACTGGAATACGTCCGGGAAAGCCGCACCCGGACCTGGGAAGAATCCGGGCAGCGCGCAAGAGTTCTTCGGGCGCAGTTGCTCGGTTCATCCTGAACGCAGCCGCGTCTATACCAGAAGGTCTTTCACTACCCGCCCGGCCACATCCGTCAGCCGGAAGTCACGGCCCGCATACCGGTATGTAAACTTCTCATGCTCGAAGCCCAGCAGGTGCAGCATGGTGGCGTGCAGGTCGTGCACATGCACCTTGTTCTCCGCCGCCGCGAAGCCGAACTCATCTGTGGCCCCATAGGCGATACCTTTCTTCAACCCTGCGCCGGCCATCCATACCGAAAATCCGTACGGGTTGTGATCGCGCCCGTTCGACATGCCGCTGTTCGCGCCCAAGTCGGGCAGTTCGACAGTGGGGGTTCGTCCGAATTCGCCACCCCACAGCACCAGCGTGTCTTCCAGCATTCCGCGCTGCTTCAGATCCGTCAGCAACGCAGCGATGGGCTGGTCGCATTCGCGAGCCAGCTTGCCGTGATTTGTCTTTATATCGTCGTGGCTGTCCCACGGCTGGCCTGCGCCGTGCCAAACCTGCACGAACCGCACGCCGCGCTCCAGCAGCCGCCGCGCAATCATCATCTGCCGCGCTTGCACGCCTTCGCCGTACATCTTTTGAATGTGCTCCGGCTCTTTCGAAACGTCGAAGGCGTCGTTCGCTTCCATCTGCATCCGGAATGCAAGCTCGAAGGATTGCACCCGCGCTTCCATCAGCGCGTCCTCTTCGCGCCGCTTGGAAAAGTTTTTGTTCAGTTCGCCCAGCAGGTCCAGATCCCGCCGCTGTTCGTCCCTGCTTGAATAGTTATTCTTGATGTTCTCAATCAGCTTCTCCATCCGTGTTTCGCGGGTATCGATCCACGTTCCCTGGTGCGCACCCGGCAGGAAAGCCGAACGCCAGTTCTGTGTCCCTTGCGTGGGCAACCCATCCGGACACAGCACGATGAATCCCGGCAAGTTCTGATTCTCCGTGCCCAGGCCATACGTCACCCAGGAACCGAAGCTGGGCCGAACCTGGCGCACTTCACCGCAGTTCATCATCATCAGCGACGGCTCATGGTTCGGGATATCGCTCATCATGCTTCGTATTACGCACATCTCGTCCGCGTGCGCGGCGGTCTTCTCGAAAATCTCGCTCACTTCCAAGCCGCACTCGCCGTACTTCTTGAATGTAAATGGGGAAGGGAACGCCGAGCCCGTCCGCCGCTCTGTCTTCAGCGTGATGGGAATCGGCTTGGCAGAATACTTCGCCAGCGATGGCTTCGGATCGAATGTGTCCACATGCGATGGACCGCCGTTCATAAACAGATGCACTACGCGCTTCGCCTTGCCTGGCA
>JALYXI010000133.1 GCA_030947245.1 Acidobacteriota bacterium | reverse complement strand
ATGTCGAACGGCTGAAGAAGGCTTTCGAGTTGCTTGGTGAAAACGCTCAGCCGAAGCCCTGCAAAGCGATGATGGGGCTGATTGCGGAAGGCGAGGAGACGATTCAGGAAAGCACCGGCAAAGACGCTTTGACAGCTGACCTGGCTCTTGTGGCTTCCGCGCAGCGCGTGGAACATTACGAGATCGCCGGGTACGGCAACGTTCGCACTTTGGCAAGGCAGATCGATGAGATTGAAGTTGCGCATCTGCTTTCGCATAATCTGGGGGAGGAAGAAGCAGCGGACTTCCTATTGACGGAGGCTTCGAAGCCGATTCTGCAGCAGGCGAACCTGGATGATCCGGACGCGATGTTAAAGAAGACGAAGCATCCGGTGAAACAGAAGGTGAATCTAGGGGCTGTGTAGTTTCCGCGGAGGGAAAGAGCGCGGCACGGCTGAGGGGCCTGTGCCGCGCTTTTTTTTGTTTGCATACTGGAGGAATGACAGACCCACGGTACCCGGTTGGAAGATTTAAGACGCAGGACAATGCCACGGCGGCACACAGGGTGGGTTGGGTCGATCAGATTGAGAGCACTCCGGCGCGGCTGCGGGATGCGGTGCGGGGGTTGACGCGGTCACAGTTGGATACACCGTACCGGGATGGTGGATGGACCGTGCGGCAGGTGGTCCATCATGTACCGGACAGCCATATGCAGTCCTATGGGCGGTTCCGGTACGCGCTGACAGAGGATGCGCCGCTGATCAAACCATATCCGGAAGACAGGTGGGCGGAGTTGGAGGATGCGCGGACCGCGCCACCGGAGCTTTCACTTGCGTTGTTGGATGCCCTGCATGCGCGATGGGTGATTTTGTTGCGCTCGCTAACAGAGGCGGAGTGGGGCCGCACGTTCCGGCATCCTGACCTGGGGGAGATGGATTTGGGTAAGACGGCGAATCTGTATGCCTGGCATGGACGGCATCACGTGGGGCATGTGCTGGCATTGCGGGACAGGATGGGATGGAGCTAACGGGCGGGTAAAGCCGCTCTCCCAGGGCGAGGCCGCTGGGAGATCACACAGAACCGGTATATGGCTGAATTTGTAAGGACCCCGCGGCCCGGATCAGGTAGTTTGCACCGCTGATCGGAGGAAGAGAGGGTAGATCACGGTCCGGAGTTCACCAGCTTCGAACTGCGGCAAACGTCAGCGGCCCTGTCCGAAACCGCGTAGCGCATGGCCGATCACTCTAACCCCCAAACCACGGGAGAAATCGATCGCAGCTATTTGAAAACAGTGGAAGCACAAATCGATCAAAGTATAGCCGTAACAATAGCTAAATTGTAATAGTTTTTTGTAATATTTATATCGCGATATCTATATGTGATATTTATATTCTAAGCGGTCCGCCGTCAATGGAGTAATGCTCGATGGCATCGACATGGGGGAAATACAGTACTAGCCCACACCGTATTGCTTCACTGGATTGGCTGCGGGCAATTGCGATTACGATGGTGGTGATCTCCCATCTTGTAGCCGTGCCTGCGATACCGAGCAGTACGATGGGTGACACCATGAAAGCAAAGAAGGCTGCGGCGATTCTACAAAACAATCAAAACCAAAAGGAGATCAATCCTCGTCTGATACCCTCACCTTTAGGCCCATCTCTGGATTAGAAAACGCTTGCGCCTTGACAGTCTTGTCTCTGGCCCCTCGCGAACACATCCGCCCTAAACCTCTTCCGCGCCCTCTCTAAACAAAACAGTTCTACTTTGCTGCTACAACTGCCGGAATATTCTGTGCACTTCGCGATTCGCCCGATTGAACACTTGGAGACCGAGCCGCTCAAGTCTGGGAATCACCATGCGGTACACGATTACCAGGATCGTGTGACCCACGGATACGATGGCGCGCTTCTTACTTTGTATGCAGCTGGACGGCGGAATTGTCAGGCGTTTGCGGCACTCTCAACGCCCCCTCATCTGGTGAGAGGTCGTGCCGAAGGAAACTGGTCCCTGTCCGCCTTGATTCGGCGATCAGCTTGGGAGCGGCGGCAGATCAGCAAAGCATGTTGGCGAACTTCATCCTGCACTGGTAATTTTTGTACTTGCGAATCCTATTTTTCTCAGACATTCATGGAGATATAAAGAGGCTCGAACGGCACATGAGCGTCCAAGCGGATTACTACGTCTGCGCCGGAGACTTGACCAACTTCTCCCGCCGGATCGACGAGTGCGGGGAAGCGATGCGGCATCGCGCAGACAAGGTGTACGTGATCCCGGGAAACCATGAGACCGCGGATCAAGTCTCGCAGTTTTGCCGGAAGTACGGCTTCCACGATTTCCATGGCGAAGTGTTCCAAGCGGGCCCGTATCAGGTTGCCGGCCTGGGTTATTCGAACCCGACTCCGTTCGAAACACCCGGGGAATACTCGGAAGAAGAGATCGCGCGACGGCTGGCCGCGTTCACGGAGGTCACGCCGATGATTTTGGTATGCCATTGTCCCCCGTTTCGGACGGCGCTCGACCGCATGCGCCAATTCCGCCACGGGGGAAGCACCGCGGTCCGCGATTTCCTAGCCCGCGTACAGCCCGAATTCTTTTTCTGCGGACACATTCACGAGGCTGCCGGAACTGCCGAACGCCTCGGAACCACAAAAGCAATGAACGTGGGAAAAGAAGGCTACCTGTTAGACTTGAATCCGGATCTAATTAAGATCCAATTTCCTGAACCGAAATGACCCTTGACGAACTGGAACGCGAATATACTCCCTTGCGCG
This sequence comes from Acidobacteriota bacterium, assembly GCA_030947245.1. Taxonomy (GTDB): domain Bacteria; phylum Acidobacteriota; class Terriglobia; order Bryobacterales; family Bryobacteraceae; genus JALYXI01. The sequence goes on along the minus strand of JALYXI010000133.1, from coordinate 815 downwards.
AGCAGGCTTCTGCCGTGCGGAGGTATCTTTGACTCGGCTGCGAAACAGACCGAACTGAACAAGACGGAGACGCTGATTTCCGAACCCGATTTCTGGAACCAGCCGGAGCGCAGCCAGAAAGTAATGCAGGATCGCAAACGCCTGGAAGAGGCAATTGCGAACGATCGCAAAGTGAGTTCGTTAACTGACGATCTTGACACTCTTTTTGAACTTGCGCGCGAAGGCGAGCGGGTGGAAACGGATATCGCACGCGAGATGACAGCGTTCCAAAGCACGCTCACCAAACTGGAAGATGCCATGCTGCTTTCGGGCGAGAACGATGGCCTCGATGCCATCGTGACCATCCATCCCGGAGCGGGCGGCACGGAGAGTCAGGATTGGGCAGAAATGCTGCTCCGCATGTACCTTCGCTGGGCCGAACGGAATGAAATGAAGGTCAACATCACGGACCGGCTGGAAGGTGAAGGCGCGGGAATTAAGTCGGCAACGTTCGAAGTGAATGGCGCGAACGCATTTGGGCTTCTGCAATCCGAAATCGGAGTGCACCGGCTGGTGCGCATTTCTCCATTCGATTCGGCGGCGCGGCGGCACACTTCCTTTGCTTCCGTGTTCGTGTTTCCGCAGATTGATGACGAGATCAAAATCGACATCAAGTTGGAAGACCTGCGCATCGATACGTTTCGCGCCGGGGGCGCGGGCGGGCAGCACGTCAACATGACGGATTCAGCGGTGCGGATCACGCATTTCCCCACAGGTATCGTGGTCCAGTGCCAGAACGAACGGTCGCAGCACAAGAATCGCGACACGGCGATGAA
>JALYXI010000106.1 GCA_030947245.1 Acidobacteriota bacterium | reverse complement strand
CGGCGCTACTTTTCTCGACCACCTGATCGCGCTGTTCCACCGCTACTGCGAACCGGTGATTGCAGTGTTGGGTCACGAAGCTCAACGCATACGTGAATCTCTCCATTCCCCGGCACTGATCGCGTTCAATCGGAACTATCTTTCCGGCCAACTCAGTTCCATGCAGTGCGGTCTTCGCCACGTGCCCGCCGCCGCTCCAGGTGTTCTATTCACGCTGGTCGATCATCCCGATCCTTCGCCTCACACCATCGAACGTCTGCTCCAAACGCAACAAACGATCGCCATTCCCGTTCACAATGACCGGCGCGGCCACCCCGTTTATTTTCGCCGCAATCTGATTCCTCAGTTCCTTAGTCTTCCGGCCGGTCAGACAGCCAGGCAAATCTTCCATGCCCACGCGGCGGAAACCGAGTTCATCGCCGTGGATGACCCCGGCACGGTAGACGACATCGACGACCCCCAAGCTCTTGCCGATTTTCACGCCCGCAGGATGGCCCCGCGTTGATTCGCCGCCATCCCGTTCGCATCCTGCTGTTTCTCCTCGCTGCCGTCCTCGCCGGGGGCGCTGTTGCTCCTCAGCTCAAAGCCGACCGTTACCGCACCCGCATCCAAGCCGCGTTGGAAACCGCCCTGGGCCGAAAAGTCAGTATCGGCGAAATCCGCTTCAACCTGTTCACGGGACCCGGTTTCACCGTTCACGATGTGGTCATAGAGGAAGATCCGGCCCTCGGCGCCGAAGCGATCGCTTACGTCGGCCGCATGGAGGCAACTCCCCGCCTGTGGTCGCTCCTCACGGGCCACCTCGCTTTCTCCTCACTCCGCCTGGACGACGCCCATCTGAATCTGGCCCGTGCCGATCTTCCCAAAGGCGGCTACCGTTGGAACCTTGAGTCGCTCCTCCGTCCGGCTATTATCGCCGCCTTTCCCAATCTCACCTTGCGGGGCGCGCGCATCAACTTCAAAGCCGGGAATGTGAAATCGGTGGTCTATCTCCTGAATTCAAACCTGGCAATCGAGCCCCCTTCGCGAGAAGGCGATCCCTGGCGATTCCGCTTCGAAGGCCAACCGGCGCGCGCCGACAGGTCCGCCCGCGGCTCCGGAGTCGTTCGCGCCCGCGGCACCTGGAAGCCGGCCACCCTCAATGCGGATTTTCAACTGGAGCGCAGTGATTTGGAGGATGTGATCGCGCTCCTGCGGGGTGAAGACGCCGGGCTCCACGGCCTCGTCTCCGGAAACGCCCATTTTTCAGGCCCGTTGAACGGGATCGCGATACAAGGCCGGCTTCGGGTTGAAGATCTTCACGGTTGGGATCAAAGCGTTCCCAAAGGCGAGATTTGGCCGCTGAGTCTGCAAGGCCGGTTAAACGTTCCGGGGCAGCAGTTGGAACTCGACGCCCATGTGGAAGGGAAGCGAAGCTCGCCTCTGGCGGTTCACTATCTGGTTGAGCAATATTTGACCCAGCCCCGGTGGGGGGCGTCTGTCAACTTTCACCAGTTTCCCGCTGCCGCCCTCGTGCCCCTCGCCCGGCACATGGGGGCCGCTTTGCCGGCTGGCCTTGAACTCACGGGCACTCTGGACGGCGTAATTGGATACGCGGCTGCAAATGGTTTTCAAGGCCAGGCCCGCTCTGAAGACGGCCGCGTTAAGCTCCCCAACTTGCCGCCACTCGAACTCTCGGCCGTGAAAGTCCTTGCTGAGGCCGGACACATCCGCTTACTTCCCGTTCACGTCACCGCGCCGCTTGAACAGGAAGCCGTCATCGAGGCCGATTACAACCTCGCCGTTGCCCGGACCGAAGTTCGCATCGCGGCCCGTAACCTGCGCGTTGAGACACTCGGCGCCCAATTGCCTTGGGGCGCGGTTCCTGTGCTGGTGGAAACCGCCAAAGGCCGTTGGAGCGGCGAACTTCTCTACCTTCAAACCGGGGTTCAGCCTCCTATGTGGAGCGGGGACATGCAGTTGGAGCAGGCTCAACTCACCGCGCCGGAACTCTCCGAACCGGTACTCATCGAATCCGCCCAGTGCCGTTTAGAAAACGGAAATATCATCATGCAAAAGATTCGGGCGAGTGTCTCCGGGATCTTTTTCACCGGGGACTACCGTTACGAATCGGAATCGGCGCGCCCTCACAAATTTCGCCTGTCCGCAGGGATTATTCCCGCGCCGGCGCTCGAAAAGCTGCTGATGCCCACTCTCCGGCGCGGCCGCGAAATCCTGGGCGTGAATTTACCATTCCGGCGGCTGCCCATTCCGCCCTGGCTTGCGGGTTGGCACGCGGAGGGCACCCTGCAAGCCGCCGCACTCTCCACGGAAGCGGGCCTCCTTCGCAACCTCCGCGCCAGATTCGTTTGGGACGGCGCCCGCATCGCAATCCCGGAGTTTGCCGCCAAGCTCCCTGGCTCCGGCGCCGTTGCCGCCACCATCGGCATCGACCTTCGCAACCCCGACCCCGCCTACGATGCCGTTGCCCATCTCAGCAATTTGGAATGGAAGAGCGGCCGTCTCTCCCTTGAATCCACGGCGCAATCCCATGGTACCGGCGCGGCTTTGCTTCACAACATCGACGCGAAAGGCACCTTCCGGGCCGACGCCATCTTAGAGGACATCGATCATCTGTCCGGGCGGTATCAATTTCTTGGGCATCTCTCGTTGGAAGACCTGCAGCTTGTTTCCGCCGGTGAGACCTACGCGGGAACCGGAAACCTGCGCCAGGATGGCACTCTCCTGCTTGATCTCACAAACGGTCCTCACCCGGCGCGAGTCTCCGGCCCGCTTGCCACCGGGACTCCCTTGAAATGGACCGTCCCGTAAGCAGGCGCGGGTGGCAGTCAACCGTCGCCGCTGTCAACGCGGCCCCTTCTTCGTCTCCATCTAAGGGCTCATTCAAATGGTAGTAATAGGTAACCAACCCGCCCGCCATTAAAAACAGCGCCACCACTAAGCCCCATACCAATACGGTCCGCGAGCGTGGCTCAACCGAGGCCGCCGTAAGCTTCACAATCGCTGCCGCCATGCCTACGGACAGCACGAACTTCCACATCCAAGGCATCAGATCCAGATGCGTCCCACCCCCTACTTCCCGCCAGAAATCCAGCGTCGCGATTAGCGCGATCAGAAACTCAATCGCGTATACGGCCCGCAGGAGACGGGTAATCACGGAGGGAGACAAAGCTTCCATAATGTTACGCTATCCAAACGGGAGAGAACCGGGAACAAGCCGGGTGCGTCTTTCGTTTTAGATTCTTATGAGCACCGTCCTCGAGCACGGCAGTGCCGGCCGCCTCCGCTACGATCTCGCTAACTCTCTCGGGCTCGCCTGGAGCTCCATCCGCGCCCACAAACTCCGCAGCTTCCTCACTCTGCTCGGGATCATCATCGGCGTCGGCAGCGTGATTCTTGTCGGCTCCGCCATCGAAGGATTGGGCGCCTATGCCGAGGCCAGCACGGCCAAAGCCTTCGGCAGCGATTCTTTCTTCCTCAATCAGGTAGCCGGGGGCAACATGACCCGTAAGCAGTTCCTCGAAAAACTGCGCACCAATAAAGCGCTGAATCTGGAGGACGAGCGCTACCTCCGCTCCGTCAACGGAGACACTACGCTCTACAGTCCCTATCGCCAGAAGGCGGTGGACGTCAAACGGGAAGGTCTGATCTCCGAAGAAACCAGCGTGTTGGGCGTGTCTGCCAATCTGGCTGCCATTCGCGACGTCAAAGTGGTCCAAGGACGATTCTTTACTGAACAGGAGGAAATGTCGCGCTCCGACGTCGCCGTAATCGGCGACGATACCCGCAACACTCTCTTTCCCGATGGCTCTTCGCCGCTCGGGAAAAGCGTAAAGATCAACGGCATCGA
>JALYXI010000093.1 GCA_030947245.1 Acidobacteriota bacterium | reverse complement strand
GGGGAGAATGTTGTGGAGGGAAAGGCGTTTGGCGGCTGCGGAATTTTTGCAATTTGCGGCTGTGGCCATGAAGTTTGCGGGTTCTGTTCCCGGTTTCATCGGAGCATAGAGGAGTGGAATGGGAGGGCACGGCCAAGGTAAGTGGTTGAGGGGACGGGAGAGATATTGGTGGGAGGCGAGTCACGGGCTCGGAAGTGCCGGAGGATTTCCAGGGCTGCGGCCAGGGGTTGCCCGCGATACCGCGGCCACCCGCAATTTAATGCATTTTCGTGATTTCGAAATGACTTAAGTTTTGGGTGTACTTCGAAAGGCCTCGATATAAAGCCTCGGCCAGTTTCTGGCGGTGCTCCGGCCGGCTGAGCAGGGTCTCCTCATGGGAATTGCTGAGGAAGCCGATCTCGGCCAATACGGAGGGCATTTGCGCGCCGATCAGAACGACAAACGGGGCCTTGCGAATCCCGCGATCTTTCGCTGTGGAGCTGTTCCTTGATTCAAACGCTTGCAGGGAACTCTGGATACTCTGAGCAAACTCACGCGATTCTTCGATTTTGTCATGTTGCGCAATGCTCTGAACCAGATCTTTCAAATCGTAAACGCTGTTCTGGGCGCTTGCGTTTTCGCGGGCGGCGACGTCCAGCGATTCGGTGGAAGAGCTGAAGTTCAAATAGTAGGTTTCGATTCCCGAGACACGCAATGCGGGAGAACTGTTGGCGTGAATGGAAAGAAACAGATCCGCCTTCTTCTGGTTGGCGAGGGCTGTTCTTTCCCGCAATCCGATATAAGTATCGTCATGCCGGGTGAGAATCGCCTCGATTCCCATTTTCTGCTCAATCAGTTTTCTTAGACGCAAGGCGACGTCCAGCACCAAATCTTTCTCGAGAAGTCCATTCGTGCCGGCGGTTCCCTGATCGTGGCCGCCGTGGCCGGGGTCAATTACGATGCGATTGATCTTCAGGCCCAGTGCGCGAACCAGGGAACGGCCGCCGTCACTGGACATTTTGCGGGATGGGCTGGGCGTGCCGGGCTCAATGGCAGCGAGCGCGGGAGGTACGGAAGGAGAGGGCTTAAGAGAGAGCGCGGGCGGCGATCCGAGGTCGGCCGCCACCTGCGGATTTTCGACGGGCGTGGCGGGATTGGAGAGGGCTGCCGGGAGCTTGGCCGTTAAAGCCGGGGCGGCAACGGGGGGATTCGGCATCGGGACTGGAGCGAGGAAGGAGACGGTCCCCGGGGCTATACCGGCGCCGGGACGAAGCTCGACGATCAGGCGGTCGGGATTGAAAAGCTGGGAGGCGGAATACTCAACGTTGTCTTCCAGATCTAGGACGATGCGGGTGACGCCAGGGACATTCTCCGCGATGCGAATTCGCTTGAGCAGCTTATCGTTTACCGGCTTGATCTGGATGCGCCGCGCGGCGGTGCGGGGTTTCGCGTCTTCGATATCGAAGAACAGGCGCTCCGGATTTGGGATGCGATCGGATTTGAAGGTAAATGGGCCGGTGGTCTCGATGGCAACACGCGTAACACCGCTAAGCGACCAAAACCGGACATCGGTAATCTGCAAAGCTTGAGTTGCAGTTTGTGAGGAGAGCGGCGCGACAAGGGAGAGGGCCAGTGAAATCAGCCGCAGTCGCATGGCCCTATTGGGTCTTGTAGTAAATTCTGCCGTCGTCGCCGGTGATGGCTTGGATGGAGTGCGGCTCTGCCGGGACGTGGGAGGCGGTTTCTACAAGTTGCGGCTTGTTTTTATGGTCAGCGGCACGTAGTTCGGCAAATTGCCGCGCGGTTTTCAGGTTCCGCCCTACACGAAGGACGTAACTGACTGTTTCTGAATACGGAGGAATGCCGCCGTACCTGGCCACGGCGCCTTCGCCCGCATTATAGGCCGCGATGACCCTGACGTAATCGTTGTGATACAGATCCATTAGAAACTTCAGGTACCGGACGCCTCCCTCAATATTCTGCTGGACATTGAAGCTGTTGGAAACTCCGAAGCGGCGCGCCGTGGAAGGAATGAGCTGCATTAAGCCCTGGGCGCCCTTCGGAGAAATTGCGGCAGGATTGTAATTGCTTTCCGCCTTGATTACGGAATGAACCAAAGGCGCTTCGACGTTGTTCTCCGCGGCAATGGCATCGATGAGTTCGGTGAGCGAGGAAGCGGTGGGCTCAGCTGCCGCAGGTTGAGAGGCGGCAGGCATAAAGACGGGTGCTGTAGGTTCCGTGGGAGCTACCGTTCTTGGCCCGATGACCGTGCTGCGGACCAGGCGGCCGGTTCGGGTGTCCGCACGGACTACCAGAGTGGTGCGAGTGGTTGGCGGCTCAGCGCTTAAAACGCTAATCTGTAAAATACCGGCGAGCAGAAACGCCGAAGCGGGGAGGCGTCGCGCCAAGCGCAGGCAATTGGTCACGTATTGCAATGGTATCATCTCCAGGTGAGTACGGGAATGGGCCTGGCGGGCTTCGTTCTGGTGGGCGGAAAGAGCTCGCGGATGGGCGAAAACAAGGCGCTTTTGAACTATTCCGGCTGTGCTCTTGCCCAGCATGTTGCCGTTCAGGTGGCGCAGGCCGCAGGTTCTGTTTGCCTGGCGGGTAATCCCGAGATCTACGGCGCTCTGGGCTATTCCGTGATTGCGGATCGAATGGTGGGGGCGGGTCCGCTGGGGGGAGTGGAAGCAGTGCTCCATTCCGGCGCGGCCCGGGAATGGAACCTGATTGTCGCTTGCGATATGCCTGCACTGGACTCCGCGTCGCTGGCGCAACTCTGCCGGGCAGTTGAAACCTTGCGAGGCGATACGGATTGCCTTGTTCCGCAAATTGCTTCCGGCCAGCTTCAGCCGCTCTGCGCCCTGTACCGCAAGCGTTGCGCGAATGCGGCTACAAGCGCTCTTAGAAGCGGACTCCGCCGGATGCTGGATTGGATCGCGTTGTTGCACGCCGAGTTTTGGCCGGTCAGCGCCGCAGGGCAGTTTCAAAACGTCAATACCCCGCCTGATTGGGCTCAATTTCTGAATGATCGACGAATTTCCCCATTATCTTGAATTCCGGCATGTCAATAAGACGTTCGATAAGCCCGTTTTAGTCGACGCGAATTTCCATGTCGATGGCGGTGAGACGGTCGCAATCATTGGCCGCAGCGGCGTGGGGAAGTCGGTCACGCTGCAGACCATCATGGGATTCTTGAAACCCGATTCCGGCCGGGTGATTGTGGCCCATGAAGATGTGACGGATTACACGGAGGTCCAAATGGCCCGAGTGCGGAAAAAAGTCACTATGGTGTTCCAATCCGGGGCGCTGTTCGATTCGTTGACTGTCGCGGAGAATATCCTGTTTTCCTTGGAGCTTCGCGATGATTACGACGAGAAGAACAAAGAGGATGTGGTTGAGGGCTTGCTGAAAATGGTGGGTATCGCGGAAGCCCGCGATTCTTATCCCGCCGATCTTTCGACCGGGTACCGGCGAGCAATCGCCATAGCCCGGGCCATTGCAGCCCAACCGCAATGCATCTTATATGACGAGCCCACCACGATGGTGGACCCGATCATGAGTGACCACATGGCAGGACTAATGCTAAAGCTGAAAGAACAGTTGAAGCTTACCAGCGTGGTGGTGACTCACGATTTAGACCTGATGCACAGGCTGGCCGACCGCGTGGTTTTTCTTTTCAAAGGACAGGTGATTTTTTTCGGTCCGCCGGGCGATCTGGCGCATTCCGGAAACCCGGACATTGAAGAGTTTCTGGAGATGGATCGCGTCTTGCGTCCTTGAATTACTAACCTGCTCCGGCAATGAGGACGATGCCGCATAGGATCATCCCGAGTGCAACGAATTTTGATTTGGTCACAGGTTCTCTGAAGAAGATGCGGCTCCATATGAGCGTCCAGACGTAGCCGAGCGAGACCATGGGATAGAGTACGCTCAACTCTCCGTTCTTAATGCCCCATCCGAAGAATACGCTGGAGATGAGAAACAGCGCGACACCCGCTGCCGCTTGCGCGCTGATAATGTGCCGAATTCCGTAGCGAAGCTTTTCCGCGCCTAACTTGAGAAACACAGCTCCGAAACTGCCGATGAGCGAGGCTAACAGCACCAGCAGCATGGACGATACAGGCGTTTTCATCGCTTCCCCGCGGCCTTTCCGCCGGTTGCCCTTCCCAGTACGGTGACACCGCCTACAATGACCATGATTCCCGCTATCTTCGGCAACGTGATCAGTTCGCCGAAGAAGTATGTGGAAAGCATGGTGACCCAAATATAGGTCAGGGCGATGATGGGATAGAGCATGGAAAGCTCGCCATCCCGTAGCGCGAGCATAAGAAGAAGCGTGTTGATGCCGTACAAGCAGTATCCAGCCATCAGCGGGATGTTGGTGATGGCCTGGATGGGACTGAAGTGCGACATGTGATTGACGCCATTCTTCATCAGGATTTGAGCCGCGGCCCCGAAGATGGTGCACAGAAACACCAAACCGACGGACTGCATCCGCGTGAACGGCTTGTGCTGCGGTTTGGGCAAGGCTGTAGCGGAGCTAATCATTTCAAAATACGGAGGGGAAACCACAGGATATCAGTGATTCCGATACAATAGGGGTCTGTGGAGCGACAAAAAACCAGCGTTGCCGAGAAAGCCGCCGTCGCGGAAAGTACCCCGGGAGCCCGTAAGAAGCCGGTCGAAACCGATTCGACGCGCGGGGTGATTGCCGAGTGGACCGTCACCATCATCCTGCTGCTGTTCGGTACCACCACTCTGGTTCAGGCGTTTGTGATTCCGACCGGCTCTATGGAGGACACTCTGCTGGTGGGCGATCATCTTCTTGTGGACAAGCTGTCCTACGCGCCCCCGGGGAAGGTGAGCGGCAGTCTTCTTCCGTACAGTAATGTGAAACGAGGCGACATTATTGTGTTCCGCTATCCGGTGGACATTCGCCAGACTTATGTGAAACGCGCAATGGGCCTACCCGGCGACCATTTGCACCTTGAAAACAAAAAGTTGTTCCTAAATGGGCACATGTTGAACGAGCCGTACGTCGTTCACAAGACCGAGTACATCGATTCGTACCGTGACAACTTTCCGGCCGACCCCAATGTGCCGCTGACTCCCTCAGGACAAGCGATGCTGGAGCGGAGTATCGTTAACAAAGAAGTTGTCGTGCCGCCCGGTTTCATTTTTGCGATGGGCGACAACCGCGATTCCTCGTGGGACAGCCGGTATTGGGGGTTTGTGCCGCGCGAGAACATCATCGGCAAACCGCTTGTGATTTATTGGTCATACGCGGCTTCGACTGAGGATCTTTCGAATCCCGCGATCGGTGTCGATCACATGCTGGATCTGGCGCAGCACTTTTTCACCAAAACGCGTTGGAAACGCACGCTGAATTTCGTTCACGGTTATCCAGTCCAGTAATGAGCCGGTACGGGTTGATTCTTGCCGGTGGCCGGGGCACGCGCTTTTGGCCGCAGAGCCGGAAGAAGAAATCGAAACAGGTATTGAACATTGCCGGGGAGCGGACGATGATCCAGGCCACGGTGGATCGATTGAAGCCGCGGCTGCCTCCCGATCAGATTTGGGTCCTCACGAACGGGCTGCTGCGCGATGAGATTATCCGGCAATTGCCGGAAGTTCCAAAAGCCCAGATTCTGGCGGAACCCGAACAGCGCAATACGGCGGCTGCGATCGGCCTGGCTGCTCACATTTTGCACTCTTTGGATCCAGAGGCGGTGATGGGAGTGTTTCCCGCCGACCATGTAATCGATAAGCCGAAGCGGTATTTGAAAATGGTGACGGCTGCGTTTGCGGCCGCGGAACAAGGAAGCATCGCGGTGTTGGGGATTGCTCCCCGCTGGCCTGAGACCGGCTACGGCTATGTCGAATTTCCGAAGCATACAGTGCCCGGTTCCCTGGAGCCGTCTGCTGTAAAGAGCTTTCGCGAGAAGCCCGATCTGAAGACCGCGAAGCACTATGTCAAAAAGGGCAATTTTTATTGGAACGCCGGGATGTTTTTTTGGCGCGCGGATACGGTGCTGGCGAATCTGAGGGAACATTTGCCGAAGACCGCAACGCTGCTTTCCAGCCTGCCGGCATTTCGCGATCGCGGGTTTGCCAAGAAGTTACAAGCTGTGTTCCCCCTTTGTGAAAACATTTCGGTGGACTACGCGATTTTGGAACGCGCGAAAAATGTTGTGGGCCTGGCGTGCGATGAGATCGGCTGGAACGATGTGGGAAGCTGGAACGCCGTGTACGATTTGCTGCCCCGGGATGCCGACAAGAACGTAACCCGTTCGGCTTTAGCTGCGCTCTCCAGTACGGGCAACTATGTCGATGCGGGCAAAAAGCTGGTTGCGCTGATCGATGTAAACGATCTGATCGTTGTCGACACTCCAGATGCGCTGCTCGTGGCGAATCGCCACAAGGCGCAGCAGGTGGCGGATCTGGTGAAATTGCTTGAAAAGCGGGGAAGCGACGAGCTCTTATAAGCTGTTTTCGGCCGGTCTGTAGACCCGGTGCAGCACGGCTTTCAGATCTTCCCAAGCATCGCGCTTTGCGTTCTGGTTGTAGGCGCGCAACAGGTAGGAAGGGTGAAACGTGACCATCAGGGGGATGCCGTTCCATTGATGCCATCGCCCGCGGAGCTTCGTGACGCCGTCCTTTCCGCCGATAAGCGCTTTAGCGGCAGTGGAGCCTAAGGCGCAGATTGCTTTCGGTTGAATCGTGGAGAGCTGGCGGAAGAGGAACTGCCCGCAAGTAGCCATTTCGTCCGGTTCCGGCGTGCGATTTTCGGGTGGCCTGCACTTCACGACGTTGCAGATGTAGACGTCCGCACGGGTGATTGCGATGCCCTCTTTCCTGGCTGTTCCGTCGATCATTTGAGTAAGGAGCTGTCCCGCGCGCCCTACGAACGGCAAGCCTTGGTCATCTTCGTCCGCGCCCGGGCCTTCGCCGACGAAGACCAGCTTGGCGGCTTCGCTCCCGCTTCCGAAAACTATCTTCTTGCGTGCCGCATGTAGGCGGCAGCGGCGGCAATCTCCGATGTCGGCCGAGATCATGGCGAGCGAATCGTTGACAGGAGCTATGGACGGAAGAATGATTTCGCCCTGGGCGGGTTTGGGCGCATCCCGCCGGTATATCTGCCGGAATCCCAGGTCGCGGAAGTATTCGAGTTGCCGCTTGAGTTCGTCAGCTTGCATGTTGCATCCGGTGCGCGGGAATCAAATTCGCGATTTGGTCGAAAATGAGCCGGGCAACCTCCCGCTTTGTGCCGCGGGGCAGCTCGATAAATTCTCCGGAACGGAGCGCGAGGGTCACTTCGTTCGAATCCGCTTCGAATCCTGTGTCTTCGCCGCCCACCAGATTCGCGACGACCATGTCACAGTTTTTCGATTCGAGCTTGCGGCGTGCTTCGGTTCGGAGATCTTCGGTTTCAGCAGCGAAGCCGATGAGCAGGCGGTTGCCCTTGATGCGTCCTACTTCGGCCAGGATGTCTTCGGTCGGTTCCAGTTCCAAAGACAGCCGAGCGGCCGTTTTTTTCAATTTCCGGCCGGCGGGATTGGCTACGCGATAATCCGCCACAGCCGCGCATTTTACGATAATGGTTGCCCGTTCCAGGTGCGTCATCACGGCTTCGCGCATTTGGGCAGTGGTTCGTACCATGATGCGTTCCACGCCCACGGGCGCATCGAGCGGAACGGGACCGGATATGAGCACCACTGACGCACCCCGCGATGCGGCTTCGGCGGCCAGGGCGTATCCCATTTTTCCGCTGGAACGGTTGGAGAGGAAGCGCACAGAATCGATGGCTTCCTGGGTAGGTCCGGCAGTAATCAGCACGATTTCACCGGCCAAATCGCGGTTGATTTCGAGGGCGGCTACGATGACCTCCGGCGCGGCCAAGCGCCCTGGCCCCACAGTGCCGCAGGCCAGATAACCGGTTTCGGGTGAGATGACGCGGGCTCCGCGTTGCTGTAGAATTGCGAGATTCTGCCGAGTGGCGGGATGCCTCCACATATCGTCATTCATGGACGGCGCGAGCACGACCTGACCGGTGAAAGCGAGGTACAGCGTGGAGAGAAAATCGTCGGCCAGGCCATGGGCCAGCTTAGCCAAAATTCCCGCCGTCGCCGGAGCGATCAGCAGCAGTTCGTGTTTGCGCGCGGCTTCGATGTGTTCGATGTATGCGCTGCCCTCGAATAGATCTGTGAGGACACGGTTGCCGGTCAATGTGGCAAAGGTAAGGGGCTGGACAAATTCGCGGGCAGCCACCGTCATGACGACCTGCACCTGGTCGCCGCGACGGATGAGCAACCGGGCGAGTTCCGCCGCCTTGTAAGCGGCGATTCCGCCCCCGACTGCTAACACTATTTTCATAAAGTGTTCCGGCGGATGGCCGGAATTAGGGGAGGTTAGATGCTTTCAGGCAGATCTTCGGGCCGGGCGCCCTCCACCACGGGAGGAAGGATTTCATACTGCACCAGTCCGCGGCGCACCTCTTCCGCCGCAATGATGGTGGCTTTCTTGGAGGAAGTGGGCAGCGCCGGCCGTGCTCCACCTTGCAATTGGCGGGCGCGCTTTGCGGCAACAATGATAAACCGGTAAGTGCTCTGTTCTTCATCGTCCGGGATCGTGCAGTGTGCGTTATTGCGTACCGTTTCCATCTTTACCTCGCTTATACTGCTTCAAACGTTTTCAAGATCGGCCGGATCTTATCGAGAATCCGGGTCCGCCGTGCGCGTTCAGCCTTAACGATACCGGCCAGTGTGGCAGCCGACCGGTCCAGGTCATCGTTGATCACGACATAGTCATAGCAATCGTAATTGCGAATCTCGCTGGCGGCGTTCGCCAGACGCCGGGCGATCACCGGATCCGGATCTTCACTTCGCGCCCGTAAACGCTGTTCCAGGATTTCCCGGCTGGGCGCAAGCACAAAGATAGTGACTGCGTCAGGAAGCCCTTTCCTTAATTGTGACGCACCTTGTACATCAATGTCGAGTACCAGATCCTGGCCCGAGGCCCGAGCTTGCTCCAAAATGCCCCGGTGCGTGCCGTAATAGTTGCCGAAAACCTCGGCATGCTCGAGAAATTCGTTTCCGGCCAGCCGCTGTTCAAATTCCGCTCGGCTGATGAAATGGTAGTCTTTGCCGTCCTGTTCCGCCCCGCGCGGCCGGCGCGTGGTGTAGGAAACGGAGAATCGCAAATCCGGTACATCCTGGAACAGCCGGCCGACCAAGGTGGATTTTCCTGAGCCCGAAGGGGCAGAAATAATGAAGACCGTGCTCATTCCAGATTGAGGGCCTGTTCGCGGATTTTGTCAATTTCGGACTTTGCCTGAAGCGCGAGATCCGTGATTTGGAGGCCGATATCGGCCAGCCCGCCTGTTTTGGACAGGATTGTATTGGCCTCGCGATTCATTTCCTGCAGCAGGAAATCCAGCTTCTTCCCAATCTCCCCCTCAGCGCCAAGTAGTGATTTGAGTTGGGCCGCATGCGTTCGCAAGCGAACAAGTTCCTCGGAAACGTCGCTTTTCTCAACCAGGAACGCGGCTTCCTGAGCCAGGCGCTGCGGATCGAGCGGCGCGGAGACGATTTCCTGAATCCGTTGCAGCAGCCGGTTGTGAAAGGCGGCGGAGGCGCCGTTGCGAAGCCTGGCGATCTCCGCCGCAATGTTCTCGACGCCATTTGCGCGTTCGAGCAGTTCGATTCCGATCGCCGCCCCTTCACGCTCCCGGAATTCATTGAAGACGATGAGAGCTTCCTCAAGCAGCGGCGCCGGATCCGGAACTTCGGAGGGTGTGGAAAGGGGGCCGACCATCCCCGGCAGGCGGAGCGCGGCGTTCAGATCGGGTTCAGCCGTGATGTGAAGTTCGGCGGCGGCTTCCTGGAAAGTACGCAACCAGGTTTGAAGCAGCTCCCGGTTCAAACCGGTTGCAGCCTGGGGGGCCCAGCTTACGCGGATCTGCACGCTGCCCCGCGCGACGGAAGCGCGTACTAACTGCCGCAGTTGCGGTTCCGCGGCTTCGAAGGCGACGGGCATTTGGAAGTGCAGATCCAAGCTCTTATGGTTGAGGGCTTTTACTGTGAGCGTGACGTCACCGCGCGTGAGGGCAGCGAAGCCGGTCATGCTCCTCAAAGGTCGACTTCCATGAATTGAAGGTCGTGCAGCCGGTGGTAGATGCCTCTGCGGCCTACCAGTTGTTCGTGAGTGCCGGTTTCGGCGATGCGCCCGTTTTCGAGCACGACGATCCGGTCCGCGCGGCGGATGGTGGAGATGCGGTGGGCAATTACGATCACAGTCCGGTTTACCACCAGATTGCCGAGGGCCCGTTGGACCAGCATCTCGCTTTCCGTGTCCAGATGGCTTGTCGCTTCATCGAGGATCAAAATAGGCGCGTTCTTCAGCATGGCGCGCGCGATGGCCAGACGCTGGCGCTGACCGCCGCTTAAGCGGACGCCGCGCTCGCCGATGAGGGTGGCGTAGCCTTCCGGAAGGCGCTCTATGAACTCGTCCGCCAGTGCGTTTCGGGCTGCCTCCTGAATCCGCTTGGGGTCAATATCGGTGCGGCCGTAGGCAATGTTCCGCTCGATTGTGTCGTTAAAGAGGAACGTATCCTGAGCGACCAGGCCGATCTTGTCACGCAGGGAGGCAAGCTGCAGATCGCGGATGTCGTGTCCATCCACTGTTACGCGCCCGCTGTACACGTCATGGAAGCGCGGAACCAGGTTCGCGAGAGTAGTTTTGCCTGCGCCGCTTGGGCCCACCAGCGCCACCACTTCACCGGCGCGGACTTCGAGATCGATTCCGCGCAACTGGTAAGAATCGGGCGTGTTCGGATAACGGAATGTGACATCTTCGAACCGGATTGCGCGTTCAAACCGCTTGAGGCGAACGGCGCCGGGACGGTCCTGGATTTCGTCTTCGTAGTCCAGATATTCGAAGACCGTCTGAGATGCCCCAATGGCCTGTTGAAAGATGTTATGCAAGCCGGTGAGCCGCTTGACGGGTTCATAGAGCATCAACAAAGCCACAATGAAACTCATGAAGTGCCCCGCCGTGAGATCGCCCGTCTTGATCTCGCTTCGGGCATAGGTGATGAGACCGACGACAGTAAGGGCACCGCAGATTTCTATCAGGGGCGAGGCGAGCGCCTGCTGCAGCACATAGCGGAGATTGGTTTTCATCAGACGGCGCGCGGCCGCCCGGAAGCGGTTCAACTCGTATTTTTCCGCGCCGAAGGCATGCACCACAGCGTGGCCGGAGATGGTTTCCTGGAGGATCTGCGCCATTTCCGCCACATGGTCCTGCGTGTTGCGGCTGGTGCGGCGGATTCGCCGGCCGATCCGGGCAGTTGGTATGAGCACCACCGGAAGCACCGTGAGCGCAACCAGCGCCAACTTCCAGTTGGTCTGCATCACGACGAGAAGCAGGCCGAAGCTGACGAAGAGTTGCCGGAGCAGATCCACCAGCATGCTTGAGGTTGCAGTCTGGATCTTCTCGATGTCGCTCATGACGCTCGACATGACGCGGCCAGTGGAGTTGTTTTCAAAGAACGCTGCCCCGTGTCCCAGGACCTTCTTGAAAACAGCGTTGCGCAAGTCCGTGACAGCGGAAAAGCCGGCGCGGCTGATCAGGTAATTCGCCAGGTAATCCGCTAAGCCCTTAACCGTGAACACCAGCACGATGGCGAAGGCCACCATGGTCAGGATGTTGTGGATGCCGGAAGGCACAAGCTGTTGCAGGTAGATCTTGTAATCGAAGACCGGCACTGTGAACAGGACCACCGGACGGTTCGGCGCTCCGGGCTGGAGCACCAGATCGATCACGGGCCCGATGAGGAGCGCGATGGCGGCCTGAGACCCGCCCACCATTGCCATGAGAACGACCGAAATGGCAAGCAGCGGGAGGTACCGGCGCGCGTACGTCAGCAGCCGAAGCCAAGCGCTCAAGAAGCCACCGTCGCCAGAACGGGAGAAAGGGCAGGGTCAACAAGTTTGCGTGCGAAACGAACTACCTCGCCGGCTCCGATGCCATCGAGGGGGGAGGCCTGAAGCACGGCGGACTGAGTCTTCCAGGGTCCCCAGATTGCAGGGTCCGAAGGCCCGAACAGCACGACACATGGCACGCGGAAGGCCGCGGCGAGGTGCGCGGGGCCAGAATCGTTGCCGATGAAAAGCCCGGCCGCCGCAATCAGATTCTTGGTGGCGGACAGGGGGGCGCCGGTGAAACATTCAAATTCTGAGAACGGGGAAAGATCGTCGCCGGGACCGCCTAGAAAGACCGGTTCCAGATCCAGTTCGTTTCGCAGGAGGCGCGCAACGTCCAGAAAGTTGGCGGGACTCCAGGTCTTCGCCCGCTCCGAGGCAAATGGGTGAATGACCGCATAGCGGGACATCCGCCCGCCGCCCGAGGCGAACAGCTTGGCCGGAGGCACTTCGCTTACCGGAACGCCCAAAGCGAATACGGCCGAAGCGGCATGCTCCGCCGTGTGGACTTTACGCTCGTTTCCGAGGATTTCCTGAGCGCGCGCAATTCGAACGTTATACAAGTACGAGTGCCGGAAGCGGGCCCATCCGGCGCGCCACTTGGCTCCCGAAAGCGCGGTGAGTTTCGCGCTTGTTCCGCCTCCGTGCAGGTTCAGCACGAGCGAGGAATGCCACGCCCGCAAGGCTCTGAAATTAGGAGGCAGAGTGGCTTCCACATCCGGATTCCCTTCGTATACAGCCGCCCAGCGCGGCTCCACCACCACGGCAATTCTTAGATCGGGCCGCGCCGTTTTCAGTAGCTGAATAGCTGGCGTCGCGAGAATGCAATCGCCCAGGGAGCGCAGCCGGATGAGGGCCACCCGCGCTCCTTGCGGCAATCGCTCCAGAACGGATGTCATTCCATTACAGCGTCTTCGATGATCATTACGGGGATTTCGTCCCGGATGGGATACACGCGGCGGCAGCCCAAGCATTTTAAGCCGCTGCCATCGCTCTTCAGTTCCAAATTTTCCCGGCAGGCCGGGCACACCATCATTGCAAGCAGTTCCGCGCTGATCGCCATAAGCTGAGTTTCAATTTTAGCAAGCTAAGCCAGCGCGGCCTTACAGTACTCGTAGCATTTCCGGACTTCCTGGACCGGATCCCCGCCGTTGTACTCGTATTCGATGTTGGCCGGGATCTGCCAACGGTTCTTTTTCAGAGCTTGCAGCACCGGTTTGATTTGCGTATCGCCTTCCCCAAAGGGCACGTTATCGCCCTGGTTCTTTTTCCGGTCCTTAATGTGAAGCGTGATGATGCGGTCGTGGTGCTTTTCGAGGTAATCGACGGGATCGAACCCGGCCGCGGTGAAATGGCCAATGTCCAGGTTGATCATGATGTATTTCGATCTGCCCTCCAGCGCTTTCGCAAAACTTTCCGGCGTATTGAACTCGTTGTCCTTCATGACGGAATGGTTGTGCATGCCGCAATACACCTGATATTGGGGCGCGAATTTGTCGTAGCGCGCGGCTCCGGTGACAGTGGAACTGGCGGTGAGGCGA